>JBOHQZ010000164.1:0-10080 GCA_050732275.1 bacterium | reverse complement strand
TCTTCGATGAACTTCCGGCGCGGCTCGACTTTGTCGCCCATCAGCGTCGAGAAAATTAAATCGGCTTGATAGGCTTCTTCGATGGTCACCAGGCGCATCGTGCGCTGCTCCGGATCCATCGTCGTGCGCCAGAGCTGCTCGGGGTTCATTTCGCCGAGGCCTTTGTAGCGCTGCACGTTGACATTGTCCGGTTTGTCGAAACGCTGGAGAATCGATTCCTTCTCGTCATCGTCGTAAGCGTAAAATTCTTCCTTGCCTTTGGCGATGCGATAGAGCGGCGGCTGCGCGATGTAAATGCGGCCCAGCTCGACCAACGGCTTCATGTAGCGGAAGAAGAAGGTCAGCAGCAGCGTGCGGATGTGCGAGCCGTCGACGTCGGCGTCGGACATGATGATGACTTTGCCGTAACGAATTTTGGTCGCGTCAAAATCTTCGCCACCGATGCCAGTGCCTAGCGCCGTGACGATATTGCGAATCTCTTCGTTAGACAGAATTTTATCCAAGCGCGCTTTTTCGACATTGAGAATTTTTCCTTTGATCGGCAGAATCGCCTGAAAGCGGCGATCACGGCCTTGCTTGGCCGAACCACCGGCGGAATCGCCCTCGACAATGTAAACTTCACAATGTTCGGGATCGGTGATGCTGCAATCCGCCAGCTTGCCGGGAAGCCCGGCGCCGTCGATGCCAGATTTGCGGCGCGTCAGCTCTTTCGCCTTGCGCGCCGCTTCGCGCGAGCGTGCGGCGAGCAAACATTTTTCAATGATCTTGCGCGCCACCGGCGGATTCTCTTCAAAATGGGCACTCAAGCCTTCGCCGATAATGGATTCGACGATGCCGCGCACTTCGCTGTTGCCGAGCTTAGTTTTGGTTTGACCTTCGAACTGCGGCTCCGCCACTTTGATGCTCATCACCGCGGTCAAGCCTTCGCGCACGTCGTCGCCAGTGAGCTGAATCTCGTCCTTCTCTTTGATGAGATTGTTTTTGGTCGCGTAGGTGTTGATCGTTTTCGTCAACGCCGCTTTGAAGCCGACGAGATGCGAGCCGCCTTCGATCGTGTGAATGTCGTTGACATACGTGAAAATGTTCTCGTTATAACCGTCATTGTATTGCAGAGCCAACTCGACCGGCACATTCTCCCGCTCGCCGGAAACAAAGATCGGCTTTTTCATCAGCGACTCGCGGGCTTCGTCGATGTACTGCACAAATTCGATAATGCCGCCTTTGTATTGGAACTTTTCCGATTTGCCGTTGCGCTCGTCGGTGATGGTGATCTTCAAATCCTTGTTCAAAAACGCCAGCTCGCGCAGGCGCTCGACGAGAACATCGAAATTAAATTTTTGCTTGCCAAAAATCTGATGATCCGGAAAGAACGTGACTTTCGTGCCGGTGCCTTTGCGTTTGCCGATGATTTTGACATCGTGCAACGGCGCGCCGCGCTCGTATTTTTGCATATACACATTGCCATCGCGGCCCACTTCCACGACGAGCCACTCCGACAGCGCATTCACCACGGATACGCCGACGCCGTGCAAGCCGCCGGAAACTTTGTAAGATTTCTTGTCAAACTTGCCGCCGGCGTGCAGCTTGGTCATCACCACTTCCAACGCCGGCCGTTTGACCACCGGATGCAGATCAACCGGAATGCCGCGGCCATTGTCTTCAACGGTAACGCTGCCTTCTTTGTTGATGGTCACATCGATCTTGTCACAAAAACCAACGAGCGCCTCGTCGATCGCATTATCCACCACTTCGTTGACGAGATGATGAAAGCCGCGCGTCGAGATGTCGCCGATGTACATAGCCGGGCGCTTGCGCACCGGATCGAGGCCTTCGAGAACGGTGATCGAATCCGCTTTATATTGTTCGGTGGCTTCTTCTTTGGTCAGCTTGTTGTTTTCTTCTGCGGCGGCAACCTTGGCTTGATCCTTGCCATTTTCAGATGCCTTTGCCTTGCTGCGAATTTCCTCTTTGACGTCTACCACGGGTGTTTTCTCCTTTAAATCCACGGTGCGAGTTGAAACCGTACTTTGTTTCTTTGGTGGAGCGGCTTTTGCAATTGCAGCCGTTTTTTTGCCGGTTTTAACTTTGCGCAATTTGCCATTGGTCTTTTTGGCCGCGGCTTTCGGTTTTTCTTTCTTAGCCGTTTTGGTTTTTGCTGCCATCTTTGCCTCTAAACAAAAAGGATATCGTGAATGATCTTTTTTCCCAAACGTACATTGATTTTTTCAACGATCTCCATTTTTAAATAAAACAACTCGTTGCGCCAGCCGCTGCTCGAGACTTCGACGATGAGCCTGCCGTCGCGCACGTCTTTCGCTGTGCTGTGGCCGGCAATGCGCTCGCCGACGACTTCCGCCCAGCAGTTGACGGCATCAAATTCTTTGACGCGATCGCCGAGACCGTGCTGCTGCAAAAGCTCCGCGAGCACTTCGCCGAGGGATCGAGGACGAGTACGCATGCGTTTGATTATGCAGTTGGCAATTCCAGTTCATCAAACAGTTTTTGTGCGTCTGATAAGCTCTTGGCGTACTTCAATTCAAGCATTATTTTTTGCAGCTTCTCCCAACCTTCGATTTTATGGGCGCGCTCGCTGAGTTTTTGTCCTGCCTCGCCAAATTTGATTTCAAGGATAACAGCAATTCCTTGCGCAAGCGCCTCTTCCCTGCCAACTTGTTCTGCTGTCGTTATGTATGGCATTTTTTTGCGCCTCCTCGATAGATTTAACTGCAGCATGAATGTCTTTATTCAGTTCCTTCGGTAAAGCCATGATCCAATCAACAAACTTATAAACCTTCAATATCACTTCGCGTTTCATACCCCGCTCGTATAACTCTAATAAGAAACGTTTTTTCCATCTATATCTCTCCTGATCATTGCCTTCCGTCTCAAGCGTTTTCAAATACGCACATACAATAACTGCAAATGGATTCAAGCTACTTTCCAACTCCGCCCATCGTGCGCGATAATCAATAACTTTAATTAACGGATACTGAAACAGCACATTGCATCCCCAACGTGAGCGTTGATATTCACTCGGTCGAAAGTTCGGATTGTCATCCGTCAATAGTGCGAGGCTGACGACTTCTTTTCTGAATTTGTCAAAGAGGCGATAGTAGCTTCTTTCCACGGACTGTCTTGCTCCATCCCAGCACCCAATTTTGTCAATTCGTCATTACTACATTCCCAGCTTGAATTTGAAACCTTGCGGTATCCGGTGACGGCGGTTCATCCATCAAAGACACCGCCGACACGAAAAGCTGGCCGCGGCCGGTGAAATGCTCCAGGCATTGGCGGCTGCGTGTATCGTCAAGCTCAGAGATCAAATCGTCCAACAAAATAATCGGCGCGGTGTCGAGCTTTTTTTTCAAGTATTCCGCTTCCAGCATTTTGAGCGCCATCAGTACGGATTTGTGTTCGCCCCGGGAGCCAAAACGCCGCAGATCGACGTCGTCAATCGTCAGTTCCAGGTCGTCGCGATGCGGGCCAACCAGGGTTTGTCCTCGCTGCTTCTCACGCACCCGATACTCGCCAAGCCGTTCCATGAAACATTGAGGGGTAATGGCTTCAGGCTCCCCGGCCAGGGCGTCAAAAGGGCTGCGGTAAGCGAACTGCAGATAGTGGGAAGAAGCGGAGATATATTCGTAGGCTTGCTGCAAAAATTCAACACTGTCTTGCACGAAACGATAACGTGCTTGAAGAATTTTACATCCATACAAAGCCAGCGATTCATCCCACGCGGCCAACGTCCCTGCCGGCCGGTCGGTGGAATTGGAGCCATTGCCATAAAACTGTGCAAGCAGCGCGTTCCGCTGACGCAATATCCGATTATATTCCTGCAAGTCTGCGAGATAAACGAATGAGCCTTGACTCAAAAGAACGTCCATAAATCGGCGCCGCTCCGCCGGCGGCCCGGCCGTGATGCGATGGCTCTCCGGTGAAAAAAGCACGAGCGGAATTTTTCCCACCAGCGCGGCGTGACTCTGCAAGCGTTTGCGGTCGAGACTGATTTGTTTGCCCAGCTCACGCTGATAATAAATCGTCACCGCATGACCAGCGCCGCGCTCGTCCAGATACTCGCCGGATACCTCGAAGCTGTCGGCGCCAAATTTCAACAACTCTTGATCGGCATTGCTGCGAAAGCCGCGCGTGAGCGAGAGGCAGTAAATCGCTTCCAACAAATTACTCTTGCCTTGTGCATTAGCACCGCAAATAAAATTTCGCGCCGAAGCAAACATCAACTCAAGCTGCGCATAATTGCGAAATTCAAGCAGTTTGAGCTTCTGGATAATCATGCCGCCGCTTCATTGAGGCGAATCGGCATGAGCAACATCATGTACGCTTCGCCTTCTTTTTGTTGCGCCGGCTCGACGATCGCGGCGCTGCCAGGATCTTTCAGCTTGATGAAAACTTCTTCGCTGTCCACGTGCCGCAGCAGCTCCAGAACGTATTGGGCATTATAGCCGATATCCATCGCCTTGCCTTCGTACTGCGTCGCCAGCGTCTCACGCGCTTCGCCGCCGACTTGTACATCTTCGGCGGAAATGGTGACTTTGCCCGGCTCCAGGCTCCATCTAATTTGGTGCGAAATCTGGTTGGCAAAAATTACCGCGCGTCGAACCGAAGCCGCCAACAAATCACGGTCGACCGTCATCGTCAGCTCGTTATCCATCGGAATAACACGCTCATAATTGGGAAACTGCCCGTTAATCAGCTTGCTGTAAATCGTCGTCGCTCCCAGACGAAATGTCAAATGATTTTCACTGATCGCTACCTCGAGCCGTTCGGACTGTTCCACGTTGCGCGTGAGCAGTTGCAACGCTTTCGTCGGCATAATCGCCTGCATCACGCCGCTCTCCGGTTTGACGAACAAGGCGTTCGGTTTGTCATCGGTTGCTGCCGGCGCCGTGTAGGTCGTATCGGTGATCTTGGCGAGGCGATGCCCGTCCGTGGCTACCAGGCGCAATTCGTGCGGCCGCAGTTCCATTAGCACGCCCATCAGCGTCGTGCGCAATTCGTCCGTGCTGACGGCGAAGACCGTTTTGTCGATCATTCGCAAAAAACGTTCCGTCGGATAGTTGATTTGCGAGACAAAGGGTTCGCTGGCAATATGAGGGTATTCGTCGCTCGATTCACCTGCCAGCTTGTAAGTTCCCTTGTCAGTTGCCAACGCCAATCGATTATTTTTATCGGATTCCAATGTAATGGGTAAATCCGGAAGCTCGCGGATAATGTCGAACAAACGCTTCGCCGGAAACGCCGCGGTGCCGCCTTGCTCGCCGTGCACATCGAGGTAGGTAATAATTGAAACTTCGAGATCCGTTCCGGTCAGCCGCAATTGTTGCCCTTCCAGCTCAAATAGAATGTTGGTCAGCACAGGGATCGTCGTTTTGACCGGGACGACGCCGATTATCCGCTGTAGGCATTGAAACAGATCGTTTTTTTTGACGACGAATTTCATTTTGACTCCCGATTGCTGTTCGGTTCAAAACATACCGAAGGTTCTTTCCGGCTTAGTGATCTATAAAAGATAGTTATATTTTTTTATATTATCAAGTAGAAAATTGTTTATAATAAGCACTGTTTATATGTGGATATATCGCCGTAATGACATTAGTTAATGGCTGGAAGTGCAGGCAAAACAGAAATCTACACAGTAAGAACAAACCGAGATAAAATGGCAAATAATCTGTTTTTAGTGTTACTAATATGTTATTATGTTGTGAATAAAACAAAACATCAGTACATAGTTATTTAAAACTGATTTTATTAACACGTTATTCACTGTAATTCACCGCAATCCACAATACGGTGTGAATATGTTAAGGCACCGAGCTTAAAAGCTTGCGCTCGAGCGCATTGATTTCATCTGACATTTTATTGTCGGCGTTGACCAGGTTGTTGATGGTTTCGAGCGCGTGAATCACTGTGGAATGATCGCGTCCGCCGAAGTGCAAGCCGATGGTTTTGAGCGAATGTTTCGTCAGTTTTTTTGAAAGAAACATCGCGATTTGCCTGGCGAGCGCCACTTCTTTTTTTCGTGTTTTGGCGCGCATCATGTCGTCGGGGATGCCGTAAAAAAGTCCCACTTCTTTTTGAATGTCTTCGATGTTCAAATTGCGGTGTTTCTGCAGAAGCAAGTCCTTCAAAATGTGCCGGGCCAAATTCGTGCTGATGTCGAGATGGTACATGGAAGCATAAGCCAGCAGCTTGATCAGCGCGCCCTCCAGCTCGCGGATGTTGGTGGTGATGTTTTGCGCGATGAGCTGAATCACGTCGCCGGGAATCTCGATTTTGTTTTCTTCAGCTTTTTTCTGAAGAATAGCCATGCGGGTCTCGAGATCGGGCGGCTGGATATCCACGACCAGCCCCCATTGCATGCGGGACAGCAGCCGCTCTTCCATGCCGGTAAAATCTTTTGGCGAGCGATCCGATGACAGCACGATTTGCTTGCCCTTTTGGTGCAGCGTATTGAAGGTATGAAAAAATTGTTCCTGCGTTTTGCCGCGGTCCATAAAAAACTGCACGTCGTCCACCAGCAGCAAATCGACGTTACGGTAAATGTAGCTGAATTCGGTGGTGCGGTTATTTTGAATCGCTGCAATAAACTCATTGGTGAATTTTTCGCTCGAGACATACAGCGCGGTCTTGATCGTTTTCATATTGAGCGATAAATTACCGATAGCCTGCACGAGATGGGTTTTGCCGAGACCGACGCCGCCGTAAATAAAAAGGGGATTGAATGAGGTCTTACCCGGCGCTTCCGCGACCGCAAGCGAAGCGGCCTTCGCAAAGCGATTGCCGTCGCCTTCGACATAGTTAATGAAAGTATAGTGAGGGCTGAGCTGTGAAACGGTATCGAATTTGGGCGCAGGACCGGCGGGTTCTATTGGAATCGGGGTCGCATTTTCGGGTTGAATTTCGGAAGCAAGTTGGGGGTTGATGGAGAAATCAACGCGGGTGTCTTCGCCGAGAATTTGTTCGACGGCGCGAATGATCAGATCACGATAACGGCCGGCGATCGTCTCTAGAATGAAATTGCTCGGTAGGCTGACCGTTAGCGTTTGGTTTTCTAGTCGTAGGGCTTTGCTGGGCTGGAACCAGGTTGCAAAAGAACTGTCGTTGACGTTTTCGCGGATCAAATCCAAGCACTGGGCCCAAGCGTATTCAGCGTCATTAGGCCTCCTCGTGGCATCAGGCCGGTGAGCGGCGTTTAGCATGTGATATGTTCCTCAAGGTTTGAAATGCGTCCATTGACCTACAGCCGCGGTTACATCCATGACGATATCAACATCTTATCCACATATAAACCGAAGCAGTATATATTTCAGACTGATAATAGACACAAAAATTTTCAAAAAACTGTTTGGGCGCAAAGTAACACCAGCTGAAACTCTTGAGATAAATCGTTATATAACAGCAAAATCCTGCCTAAAAATCGACGCCAGCTCACAACGCGACTTTTCCACAACGAAATTTTTTTCAGGGCAACGAGTTCGGGAAAAAGAGCGGGGAGTTATCCACATCTTTTCCACGCGGGTTTGAGACCCTCGGCCTTTGTGAATTTAGCAAATCGTCATATTTTGTCAAGAGAAAAGTTTTCTAAATGGCAAAAAAAAGCGCTTGACTTTTCGATGATAATAAGGTAACTTATTGGTTTGGGTACATTGTTGTGTGCAATATCCTTTTGTTCAGCGTATCGACACTTGTTTGGAGAAAAAATGAAACGAACATTTCAACCGCATAAACGTAAGCGGAAAGCAACGCACGGATTTCGGGAAAGAATGCGCACCAAAGATGGCCGCACGGTTTTGAAGCGCCGGCGCGCAAAGGGACGCAAGCGCCTGACCGTCAGCGATGAATGAGGCCGGGCCGGCGGCAAAAAGGCAAATGTTCAGTGAACCGCAATCTCCGTTTGTAAGTGGTTGGTTGAGCATTGCAGATGGCGTCGCGTGCGAGCGCGATCGGAATGAGCATATTGGCGTGGCGTTATTTTGTCTTTTAGTCCGGTGAATCACCACACAAAAAAAATCAGCCTCACCAAAAGCGAAATCATTCGCAGTTCACACGATATTTCTTCTATTTTTGCAAACGGACGCTTTCTACGAGGACGCTTTTTTGATCTGCTTTGGGTAATTGGTGACCGCCGGCAAGTTGCCTTCGCAGTCAGCAAGCGAATACAAACCGCGGTCACGCGCAACCGCATCAAACGCCGCTTGCGCGAAGCCTATCGTTTGGAAAAAAACGGATTTCAGGAAAAATTGCGGCTCGTCTTGATCGGCCATGAAAAGGTTTTGCAGGCGCCTTTTGACGATCTCCGCCAAGAGATGCGCAAGATGGCGGCGCGATGACTATGACAGCTTAATCTTAAAACTATTTTGAGCACGCTTTTTCTTGTCG
This sequence comes from bacterium, assembly GCA_050732275.1. GTDB lineage: Bacteria > Zhuqueibacterota > Zhuqueibacteria > Zhuqueibacterales > Zhuqueibacteraceae > Zhuqueibacter. Next base: position 1,683 of record JBOHQZ010000164.1, on the reverse strand, counting down.
TCCCCTTTTCGTTGCGAATTCAAAACGTATGGACGAATAACGGTTGTTGGGGAAAGCGCCATGAAAACGATGCTGATTTTTTTGATTCGGATTTATCAAAAACTCATCTCGCCTCTGCTGCCGCCGTCCTGCCGGTTTTATCCATCCTGCTCCGAATACGCTTGTCAGGCTCTTGCAAAGCATGGCGCGCTTAAAGGGTTTTGGCTCGCTGGCAAGCGGTTAATGCGTTGTCATCCGTGGCATGCCGGCGGTTTCGATCCCGTGCCATAATCTGCACCACCGTTTTTTAGGAAATACCTATGGAGTTTGATCGTAAAACTATTCTCGCTTTCGCGTTGATCGGATTGATTTTGATTTTGGTCAACACGGATTTTTATCAACGAATGATCGTCGGTGATCAGCCGCCGAAGAAATTGCCGGATCCGGCCACCGCGATGAAGTTGGATTCTTTGCGGGCAAGCGCTAGCGAACCGCAACCGAATCTAACCCAAGCGGAAGCTGAAGCCTTCTCGCCATTGTCTGACCGGGATAGAACCGATTTGCCGCATGAACGCGCCCAGGAAAAAGAGATTCGTATTGAAACGCCGCTGTACAACGCCGTTTTTTCGACCTTGGGCGGCAGCGCCAAAAGCTGGCAATTCAAAAAATACGACGGCCCGGATGGCGGTCCTGTTTCTCTGTTTGAAAATGGCATGGAGAATTTGGTGGTACAGTTGCCGACCACGAACGATACGCTGAACACCGGCCTCTTGAATTTTGCCGTGGATTATAAATTCAGCGAGCCTCTAAGTTTGCAAGCCGGCGAAAAACGCGACCTTGTCTTTACCAGGAATATTGCGGCAGAAAAGTTCATCCGCAAGACCTACTCATTCGCGGCGGATGAATACACGATTCGCTTGAAAGTCGAATTTGTCAACTTGCAAGATATCCTGGACGGCTACGCGTACGTGCTGAGTTGGCAGACCGGACTGGCGAGCACCGAGCATCATCCGGCCGACGATATGAGCTACGCCAAGGCCTATTCGCTTGCCAATAAAGAGCTTGATGAGTTCGACGTCGAATCGAAAGAATACAAGTCTGGCGGCAATGATGATTGGCCCGCGCAATGGGCGGCGGTGCGTAACAAGTATTTTACCGTCGCGATCATTCCTCAGGGCGAAACGGCCAAAGGGGTTCGCTATTATGGTCGCGCGACCAAGCTCAATGATCAGGTTATTCATAAAACCTATCAGATCAACCTCGCCATGCCGCTGAATCGCGATCGCGATTTTTCCCAGGAGTTTGTGGTTTATCTCGGCCCGCTGGATTATAAAATCGTCAAGAGCCTCAGTGTTCGCCTGGAAGAGATCATGAATTTCGGCTGGAAAATCATTCAGCCGATCAGTATTTTGGTTTTGTGGACGTTTACTTTTCTGCACAAATTCATTCCGAACTACGGCATCGTCATCATCGTCTTTTCCATTTTGGTCAAAATCGTCCTGCACCCGCTCACGAAAAAGAGCTATCAGTCGATGAAAGAGATGCAGGAAATCCAGCCGTTGATGACTGACATACGAGAAAAATACGGCAAAGACCCGCAGCGCATGAACCAGGAGATGATGAAGCTTTACAAAGAGCACGGCGTCAATCCGCTCGGCGGCTGCTTGCCGATGTTGCTGCAAATGCCGTTGTTGTATGCGCTCT
>JBOHQZ010000163.1:0-10126 GCA_050732275.1 bacterium | reverse complement strand
GTCTTGAGCGCGTCAACCTGTTCCGCTAATGACTTTTTAAATTCGAGCGTTTCACTTTCGCCCAACTCGATTATTTTTTTAAGCTCGTCTGCATCCATTGTAATGCGTTCTTAAGGATTTTCAGAGCAATTTGGACGAAGTCCGACTTGCGCTACGGGGTTTTTCGCAATTAGAAAAAATGCCGAGCACCAACCAGACTTCACTGGCTCAAAACTTTTTCATCGAATTCATCTACCAGCAAATGTCCCAGCTTATTGCGTTTGGTTTCCAAATAGCGCTCATTGGCGGCGTTCGACGGAACTTGAATCGGCACGCGCTCGATGACTTGCAAGCCGTAGCCATCCAAGCCGACGATCTTTTTGGGGTTGTTGGTGAGCAGGCGAATCTTGCGGATGCCGAGGTCGTAAAGAATCTGCGCGCCTATGCCGTAGTGCCGCAAATCAGCTTTGAAGCCGAGCGCTTCGTTGGCCTCGACGGTGTCCTTGCCTTCGTCTTGCAATTTGTACGCGCGGATTTTGTTGGCGAGGCCGATGCCGCGTCCCTCCTGCCGCATATAAAGGAGAACGCCTCGCCCCTCCTGCTCGATTTGTTGCAGGGCCTTGGCCAACTGGTCGCCGCAATCGCAGCGCAACGAGCCGAGAATATCGCCGGTGAGACATTGCGAGTGCACGCGCACCAGAGTCGGTTCGCCGGTCGTAACGTCGCCTTTGACCACGGCGAGATGGTGATTTTCGTCGATGTCGCTCTCGTAAAGGTGCAGCATAAAATTGCCATAGCGGCTCGGAAAACGCGTGGTGACCACACGCCGCACCAACTTCTCGTGGCGCCGGCGATGTTCGATCAGATCACGAATCGTAGCGATTTTGATATTGAATTGCTCGGCCATTTGCAAAAGCCGCGGCACTCGCGCCATGCTGCCATCTTCGTCCATGATCTCGCAGAGCACGCCGGCCGGATAAAGTCCGGCGAGACGAGCCAGATCCACCACGGCTTCGGTGTGACCGGACCTGGTTAATACTCCGCCGGGCTGGGCGCGCAATGGGAAAATATGTCCAGGCCGCGCCAGATCGCTCGATTTGGTATTCGGCGAAATCAATTGTAAAATAGTTTCGGCGCGGTCGTGCGCGGAAATGCCCGTGGTGGTGTTACGCTTGGCATCCACCGAAACGGTAAATGAAGTGCCGAGACGCGCCGTATTGTCGGGCACCATCGGGTGCAAATCGAGCGCTTCGAGGCGCTCCGGCGGCATGGCCACGCAAATTAACCCGCGGCCGTGCTTGGCCATGAAATTGATTTTTTCCGGTGTCGCTTTTTCAGCGGCTAAACAAAAATCGCCTTCGTTCTCGCGGTCTTCGTCATCGACGACGATCAAAAGCTTGCCGTCGCGGAAATCGGCTATCGTTTCTTCGATGGTGTTGAATTTCATGTGTTGAGAGTCCGAAATGTTTTTGTAATTAATGAAACGTAAAACGTAAGACGTAAAGATTTACGTCATACTTTTTACGTTTTACGTCTTAAGTTTCACCATATCCCCACGCGAGAATTTTCGCTTCGGTTAAACTGCCGCTTGCGGGCGCCGTCAACAGGCGCTCCACATATTTTCCCAGCAAATCGGTTTCGACGTTGAGCCAATCTCCCACTTGGCGCTCGCCGAGGGTGGTCTGCTCCAACGTGTGCGGAATGAGCGCGATAGTGAGGCGCGAATTTTCCAAACGCGCAACGGTCAGACTGACGCCATCCAAAGCAATCGAGCCGTGGGGAATGACGTACCGCAACAACTTGTCATCAAGCTCAATGAGCATCAGCTTTCCGACGGTTTGTGGAATGAAATCGACTATCTTCGCCGTGCCATCGACGTGACCTTGCACAAAGTGCCCGCCGAGGCGATCCACCGGCCGCAGCGCGCGCTCCAAATTGACGCGACTGCCCTGGCGCAAATCTCCCAACGTGGTTTTGCGCAGCGTCTCATCTACGGCTTGTGCTTGGAACGTATTTTCGGAGAGGGCAACCACCGTCAAGCAAACGCCGCTGATGCAAATACTATCGTCGATTTTGGCCTCGGCCAAAATTTTTTTGGCGCGAATGGTGAAACGGCGCGAGGTGCCGAACGATTCAACCTGAGTTATTTGGCCAATTTCTTCAACTAATCCGGTAAACATGTTTGTTTAATTGCATCGCCCTAAAAAGTGGAATGCCACTAAAGTGGCATCTCTTATTGTGCATAATGAATGATACCCGAAACCAACACATTGTCGCCGATGATTTCCCATTGCGTCCTTTCCAGCAAGATCGCCTGTTCCATTTTGCTAATTGGCAAGCCTTGAAACGCTGGGATGCCATCGCCGAGCAGTTTTGGAGCGATGAAACATTTCAGGCGGTCCGCGAGCCGCCCTTCGAGCAGCGAGCTAAAAACTCTCCGGCCACCTTCAACGAATAACGAAGCGATGCCTTCTTGTCCGATCCGTTCCATGAGATGGCGCATATCGAGGCTACCCGCAGCAGACGTGTGAATGGGCCAAACGCGAGCGCCGCGGCTTTCGATCTCGGCAATTTTCTCGTGCTCGCGGCAATTCTCGCCAATCGCCACAACGGTCTTGGCAACGTGTTCATCATTCAAGAGCTTGGCAGTGAGCGGCAGACGCAAGTTGGTATCGACGATGATCCGGCGCGGTTGCGGGCCAGTCTCTTCGCGAACGGTGAGCTGCGGATCATCGGCGAGGGCAGTCCCGATTCCTACCATGATGGCGTCGTTTTGCCAGCGCCAGCGATGCACCAATCTTCGCGCTTGCTCGGTGCTGATCCAGCGCGAGTGGCCGGTCGCGTCGGCGATCTTAGCGTCGAGACTTTGCGCCACTTTCAAGGTGACGAACGGTAGGCGCATGATGATGAATTTGAAATAGCTTTCGTTTAGCTCGTAACAAGCTTCTTCCAACAAGCCGCTTTCGACTTCGATGCCATGTTCGCTCAGCATGTTGGCGCCGCGGCCATTGACGAGCGGATTGGGATCGAGTGTACCGATGACGACTCTGACGATGCCGGACTCGATGACGCGATTGACGCACGGCGGGGTCTTGCCGAAATGGCTGCACGGCTCGAGCGTGCAATACAAAGTCGCACCGCGCGCCAGATGTCCGGCCTCACGCAATGCTTCGACTTCCGCATGATCGCCGCCGAATTTGCGATGATAACCGGTGCCGACAATCTCGCCGTCTTTGACGACCACCGCGCCGACCATCGGATTGGGGCTGACATAGCCAAGGCCAGCGGCCGCGAGGTCCAGCGCTTTTTGCAAAAACGCGCGATCTTCCGGTGTGAAGCGCGAGGGGAGCATATCCTTATAATTAAGAACTTCGTAACTATTCTAAAATGACAAAATAATTGGAGAAAAATAATAAAACAATCATTTTGCCTGGTTATCTACTCGAAAAATACGCTGCGTGATGAGCGGCAAATTTTTCAAAACTGTTACGAAGTTAATATAGGCAGAAATTGGGTGAATGTCAAATGGAGGAAAAGCAACTGTTAAAATTCAAGCCAGGAAATTAATCGCCGTGAGCGTATACAATTTCACCGCTTCTTCAACTTCCGCTATGGCAATGGATTCTTCCGCCGAGTGCGCGAGCGACAGATCACCCGGGCCGCAAACCAGGCAAGGAATCTTCGCCTCGCGCGAAAGCAGCGCCGCATCGGTCCATGCCGGAAACGCGGTCAGTGCACTCGCTTGTCCGTAAATTTCGAGGCGAGCTTTTTGTGCGGCGAGAACCAAAGAGTGATCCGGCGCAATTTCAAACGGGCCATGCACCATCGTCGCCATGCCGCCCGGAACACGGCGCAATTCGGTTGACAAACCGGGCACGGCTTCGCGCACGCGATTGAGTATTTCCTCCAACTCGGCAAAAACTTGTTCGATGGTTTCAGCCGGAACCCAGCGCCGGTCGAGTTGAATCGTGCAACGCGCCGCAACCGTGCTCGGCTGATCGCCGCCATGAATCGTGCCCATATTGATCGTCGGCGCGCCGAGCAAGGGATGGCGTCGACTCTGAAATTTTGGAATGAGATCTTCCTCCACAAGCCGCACAAATCTCGCCACCGCCGAAATCGTATTGACGCCCTTCTCCGGTGTGCCGCCGTGCGTGGCCTTGCCGAGGAATTCGATTTCGAGCCATTCCAAGCCTTTGTGGCCAATAGCAATTAGATTGCTCGTCGGCTCCCCCACAATCGCGCCATCCGCTGTGATGCCGGAGCGAATTACCGCTTCCGCTCCGAGACTTTCCATCTCTTCATCAATTACCGCCGCGAGGGTGACTGTCCCTTTTTCCAAGAGTTGCAATTTTTTGAGCGCCACCAATGCGGCAGCCATCGCCGCCACCGGGCCTTTCATATCCACCGCGCCGCGGCCGTAAACACGCCCATCGCGAACCTCCGCACCAAATGGCTCCATCGTTGTAATGGTGTTCGGAGCAACGGTATCAGTGTGCCCGCAAAAGACCAAATGACCTCCCGACCTCAGGCTTCGAACTGTCGCCAGCAAATTCGGCCGGCCGGGACGAACTTCAGCTATTGAAAATTCGATCTGATGTGTTTCAAAATATCGCGCGAGCACCGCCACCGCTTTCTCTTCTTGGCGCGGCAGGCCGATGTAGCTCGGCGCTTGAATCAAATCACGGAGTAAATCGACCACGCCAAGATCGGCGAGATGTGATTGGAGCTGTTGTTGATAGAATTTTGTATACATGATTTAGGCTCACCCAATGCGCTAAGCCGTAACCAAACAGAAAAAAGTTATCCGCCGAACTTCACCGAATCCACCGAGTGTCGCCGAGAGAAAATTTTTTCCGGCGAATCTCCGTGGCTTCGGCGTTTCTCGGCGGCATTTTTTTGCTTTTTTGCAAAGCTCTCAGTGTTGTAATAGATTTTGGTTTTTGGAGGACTTTGCGCAATCTTGAGGTGCGCTTTTTCTTTTTGATTCCGACTTGTCCGGCTTAGGATAAAATCTTTACATCAAAATAAGTATAAACCCGCCCAAATGCAAGCAGACTAAATAATTGCTCTTGCAATGTTGATTTTAAATTGACATATTATGCCTCGACCAAACTAAGATCGTCGTGGCTGAAATACTCTCACTCAGAAAGGAGCGGATGGCATGAAACGTGTCAACAGGTTTTCATCAAAAAAGTATTTGCTGCTCGGCTTCGCTCTGATCGTGGCGATGGCTCTGCAAGCACAGGAAAAGCCCAAGTCGATTCAAGAGGCGCCGCCGCGCGCCGAGGGCGAAGGTCCCTTCAAGCGCCTCATTTTGCGCGGCGCTACGCTCATCGACGGAACCGGCGCGCCGGCCATTGGCCCGCTGGATATTATCGTTGCTGAAAACCGGATCGTTGACATTAAAAGCGTCGGTTATCCCGGCGTTCCCATTGATTCTGAAAAACGGCCCAAAGCCGAAGCGGGCGACAAGGAACTCGATCTGAGCGGCATGTTCGTTATGCCGGGCTTCGTTGATATGCACGGCCACATCGGCGGCGTCAACCAGGGCACGCCGGCAGAATACGTCTTCAAATTGTGGATGGGTCACGGCATCACAACCATTCGCGATCCCGGGAGCGGCAATGGTCTCGAATGGACGCTGGCGCACAAAGCCAGGAGCGCGAAGAATGAAATCACCGCCCCACGCATCAAAACCTACGTGACGTTCGGCCAAGGCCACGACCGCCCGCTTGCCACGCCTGCGGAAGCGCGGGCATGGGTCGCACAGGTCGCCAAACAAGGCGCCGACGGCTTGAAAATTTTTTCCGTGAGTCCGCAGATCATGGCCGCCATTCTCGATGAAGCCAAAAAGCAAGGCATTAGAACCGCTTCGCACCACCCGCAATTGAGCGTGGCGAGAGTGAATGCTTTGACTACGGCGCGTTGGGGCCTGACAACGATGGAGCACTGGTACGGCCTGCCCGAGGCGCTCTTTACCGACCGCAGTATCCAAGATTATCCGCTGGATTTTAATTATAACGACGAGCAACACCGCTTCGGCCAAGCCGGGCGGCTTTGGAAACAGGCGGCCAAACCTTACAGCGAGCACTGGTACAAGGTGATGGACGAATTGATCAGCCTGGATTTCACCATTGATCCGACAATGGTCACTTATGAAGGCAGCCGCGATTTTCATCGCGTGCGAAGACTGGAATGGCACGAGGAGTATACTTTGCCTTCTCTATGGGAATTTTACAAACCCAACCGCGTTTCGCACGGCTCGTATTGGTTCTATTGGACGACGGAAGATGAAATCGCGTGGAAGGAAAATTTTAGATTGTGGATGGCGTTTTTGAACGAGTACAAAAATCGCGGCGGCCGCGTCACCATCGGCTCGGACTCGGGTTTCATTTACAATCTCTACGGCTTCGGCTTTATTCGCGAGATGGAATTGTTCCGCGAGGCCGGCTTTCACCCCGTTGAAGTCATCCGCGCGGCGACGCTGAAAGGCGCGGAAGCGTTGGGAATGGCGGCCGAGATTGGCTCAATCGAAATCGGCAAGCTCGCGGATTTCGTGGTGGTGGAAGAGAACCCGCTGCAAAATCTCAACGTGCTTTACGGTACCGGCGCCGTGAAACTGAACGAGAAGAACGAGCCGGTGCGTGTCGGTGGCGTCAAATACACCATCAAAGACGGCATTATTTACGACGCCAAGCAGCTCCTCGCCGATGTGCGCAAAATGGTGCGGGAAGCCAAAACCCGCGCCAACTATGAATTCACCCAGCCGGGAATTTCCGCGCCCGCGACAAAGAAAACCACGCCGGGAACAAATGAATGATTCTTGACATTCACGATTTTTTCTCATATCTTTATGGTTGTGCAAACCGGAGGGAGGAAGGAAATGAAGATTGTCAGCGAGGTTTACAGTGAATAGGCAAGGCGTTTGTTAATGCAGGGCTGGGGTTTGCTTTTGCTATTGTGATTGCATGGCTCTTTACCAGGGATCCGGTTGCTTGGTGGAAACTTCTTCTTGGGATTATTACCGGACTTACCCAAGTTTTTATTGGAGCAGCATTCATTCAAGTTGCTCATCATGTCTCGAAAAAGGAGGACAAAACAAATGGATAAGTTTACCGGCTTGCTTCTTGGCGGCGCCTTCATGGTGTTTGTTTCATTTCTTATCTTGCTTTTTTTTGTGTATCATGCGAAGAAGCAAATGAAATCGAAAGGGTAGGCTGCAACGCGGCTTTCCTCAAGCCGCTCAGTATGTAAAAAAGTGAGGGTAAAACCTATGGTTAATTACGACAACCTCCTCATTGGCGGCGCTTTCATGGTGCTTATTTCGTTTATTGTTGCGCTTTTTCTTGTCTATCACGCCAAAAAGCAGCTCAAATCGAAAGATTAGGTTTGGCGCCGATCTTCTTTCACGCCGCCGATTTTTTCGGATTGTCATTCTTGTCTTAAAAGAATTCGGGGGTAACCCACCAAGCTGTTTCTCGACCGGCTAACGCCGTAGAGTGCTCTCCTTAAAAATGAATGAGCAAATCTCACTTCCAGCTCTCCGCTTTTCCCTGCCATTGCGGGTATAAAATTTAATACACGGATTTTATCGACTTTCGCGGATTTTAGTGAATCCGATTAAGGTCGATCTATAACCTCGATTTTGCATTATTTTATAAGGAACAAATGGGTATCGTCATTCGCGAAGCCGTGTTGCCGGCGGATCGCGATATTTTGCTCGATACATTGTTGCGCAATCGTCACGACGGCGAGAATGCGTTGCGGCAGGAGAGATTCGAGTGGTCGCTGGTTTGCAACCCTTACGGGCAGCCGCGCGCGTGGCTGGCGATTGACGAAAGCTCCGGCAAAGTCATCGGCTCGGTGAGCACCTTTCCGCGGCGCGTGCTGATCAACGGCGAAGCCGCAATCTGCTGGAATGGCGGGGATACTTCGATCGATCCGGCATTTCGCACGCTCGGCGTCGCCATCAAATTGCGCCGGGTGGTGAAGGAAGGCGTCGATCGCGGCGAGATGCGATTTCTCTATTCGCATCCGGTCGATCGCATGCGCGTCGTGCTGGAGAAGATCGGACACGCCGTCATTGGCAGGCTCGCCAGGCACGGGGTGATCGTTCGCCTCGACCGGTTTGCCAACCAATGGCTCGGCAAAAATGTGCTGGCCTCCACATTGTCAGCAGTGGCCAATCCGTTGTTGCGGGCGTGGCCGGGAAATTTTACGTCGCGTAACGGCGCTGCGGCTCACTTGCAATCCGAGAAGCGCTTTGGCGACGAGTACGACGAGTTATTCAACCGCGTGGCAAAAAGCTATCCTGTGATCGCCGTGCGTGACGCGCGATTTTTATCCTGGCGGTTTTTGCAAAATCCCTTGCACCGCGAGTTCCGAATTTTTCGTCTCGAAGCCGAGAACCGGTTGCGCGGATATGCGGTGGTGGATTTCGTGGGCGACGGCGCGCGGATACTTGATTTTCTCGTCGAGGACGAGGCTACAGATTTAAGCGCTTTGCTCATGGGAATTGTCCGTTGGCTGCGAGCGAATAGCTTCTGCAGCGTATCGGTTCGCACCACCGATGACCACCCGATCTTGCAGCTTTTTCGCGCGCTGGGACCAACTTCGCTCGATACGATCAACTCCGGCATTGCCATGCATGCGCCAGCAGATGGGCCGGATACTCTCGTGCTCGAGGGACGCAATTGGTTCATGACGCAGGCCGACCGTGATGTTTGAGGTTGGTTTGGTTCGCAGATTACAAAATGTTTTTAAAAAAATCACCAACTGCTGAGTTAAGACCAACGGATAAAAGCCTGCGGCCGTAGGCATCAGTTGGCCTTAATTCATCCGTTGGCGACATGAAATTTTTCAGCATTTTTTTGCGCTTTACACTCTATAGATGAAGCGAGCTAAATTCGATAAAATAAAAATTGCCCACGTCTCTGCGCATTTGCAATTTGGCGGCAAAGAAAACGGCGTGGTGAATTTGGTTAACGGTCTCGACCCCGATATTTTTGAGAGCTATATTTTTACGTATGTTCGAGGCGGGCCGTTGGCGCAGCGAGTCGATCCCCGCCGCTGCCGGGTTGTCGAGCTTGGCGATAAACTGGGCGGCGATTATCGGCTTTATTTCAAGCTGGCACGGGAATTTTGGCGCTATCGCATTCACATCGCGCACACCCATTCCTGGGCGACTTTAATGGAAGGCATCGTCGGCGCGAAGCTGGCGGCCGTGCCCATCATCATTCACGGCGAGCACGGCACGATGCAGACCGAATCCAAGCTTCACATTCATGTGCAACGCTGGTTTTGGCGCCGGGCGGATCAGGTGCTCTCGGTTTCGGAAGTCTTGCGAGAAAACCTGCACCGGACTTTTGATTTCCCTCAAGAGCGCATCCGCGTCGTGGCCAATGGCGTTGATCTTGCGCGCTTCGATCTTTCGCGCAATGGCATTGATTACAAAGCGCGTCTCGGCTTGCCGCCCGAAGCGTTGGTGTTTGGCGCCGTTGGCCGGCTGGTTCCGGTCAAAGCCTATCCGATTCTTTTGAAAGCGGCAAAGCTGGTTTTCAGAGAAATCCCGGCGGCGCATTTGATCATTGTCGGTGATGGCCCGCTCCGCAACGAATTATTGCAATTGGCGCGCGATTATAATATGACGGATCGCGTCCACTTTCTCGGCGCGCGCAAGGATGTTTCAGAAATACTGCGCGCCTTCGATGTTTACGTGCTCTGCTCGGAAAGCGAGGGAATGTCCAACACCATCCTCGAGGCCATGGCCTCTGGCCGGCCGGTCGTCGCCACCGCCGTCGGCGGCAATCCCGAATTGGTGGTTGACGGCGAAACCGGGCTGCTGGTCGGCCCCAATCATCCGCATCAGTTGGCCACGGCCATTATGAAATTATTGCGCGAGCCGGCATGCCGCCGGCGTTTGGGCCAGAGCGGCCGGCGACGGGTGGAAGAACAATTCAGCCTCGACGGCATGGTGCGCAATTACGCTAAAATTTATCTGGAATTGTTTGCGCGGCACTTTAAACTGAACCGCAGCTGGCAGGAAAAATTGCGCGCCCCCGACTTCACTTCAAAACCAGATAAAGGCGGGCCGGCGGTTGCCGCAGAAAAAAATGCCGCCCCAAAGGTTTTGCTTGACTTTTAA
>JBOHQZ010000162.1:0-10148 GCA_050732275.1 bacterium | reverse complement strand
CTCCCGCAGCTTGTCGCCGAGAAAACGGCTCGGCACGTGAAAGAGTTGGATGAGATCGTAAACCTTCATCCATTTGTGCAAATACGATTCGAACGCGATCAGCGCGCTAGCCGCCGCCGAATCTTTATGGCAGCGTTCAAGCACGGCGTGATAAAAATTGCCGGTAACGCATTTCTCGCAAATACGATTTTCACGCATCACCAACAACCGATAACTCGGACAAACTAATTTATACTGATGACACGTTTGCAGCACCGGAATATCGTAGCGCTCGAGCGCGTGCAAAATCGACGGCGATAGTTGATGGTCGATCATGTGCAGATGCGCGATATCCGGCTTGACGCGCTCGATCAATTTCGTGATGGCGGCTTTCGCCTCTTGCGAATACAACACGCGGCCAACGATCTTCGGCGCTTGCGCCAACTTTCGCAGCGCGCCGTTCCCGTTAAATTCGATGTTGCTGACAAAATAATCGGCCCATTCCGTCGGCGCATTGTCCGGGTGTTGCATCGAGAACGGAATCACTTGATGGCCGTGCTGCTCGAGAATTTGCTTGAGCTCGAAGTAATAACGCTCGGCGCCGCCTTTGATGAAAAAATATTTGTCGACCATCAAAATCTTCACGAGCGTCTCCTCGGCGGCCACGAATCTCGCATTGTGTCAGAGGCGCCAATTGCCGGTCGCGGCGAAGTGGCTCCGTTTGATACAGTCTGTCCATTTTCAACCGGATGGACGCCGGCCGAAGCCAGTTTTTCTTGCCTGGCCTGCATGATTTCACGGCGTTGTTGCACCTGCAACTGGCGTTGGACGGCCGCGTGCCGCCGCTCCATTAATTCACATGCAAATACCATACCGACGGTCAGAAACATCTGATTGAGGGTTTGCTCGTTGTGAATATCCGGACTGGCGATGAACGAAATCGCCAACGCCAAAATCGCCATCGCGCCGCCGATCGCGAGATTGAGGCCGATGCCATGATTCGAGCGAAACATGCGCAAACAAAGCACGCACATCTGTATGAGAATCAGCGCAAACGCCGCAATGCCGAGCACGCCGTTTTCGGAAAAGATCAACAAGTAAGTGTTATGCACGATTTCGGAAAGGTGCTCGGTCGGATATTCCTTGATCGGCACGACGTAACGCGGCGAATTGATCTCGTAATTGCCGGGGCCGACGCCAAACGCCAGATTGTCCTGAATGAGACGCCACGCCACTTCGCCGAGGTAAATGCGGCTCATCGCCGAAGTTTTGCGCTGCTCGCCGAACTGTTCGATGACTTTATCGGTGTATTTCAAGCTGAACGCCAAACCCAAAATGATGCCGGCGGCAATCGGCCACTTGATTTTGGGGCGCAGCTTGCTTTTGAAAAACGTGAATAACAACATGAGCACCACGACCGTGGCAAAGCTGATCCACGGCCCACGCGCATAAGTGGCATAAAGCGCGAGGAAGCCGCAGAGGAGCGCAAAACCATAAAAGTAAGTTTCCTTCTTTTGAGGCGGTTTATAAAATATAAACAACCGCAGCAGGATCGGCAGCATCATCATGAGATGATTGCCGAAATGACTGGGCACGTAAAAAGTGCCGTAAGCGCGCCACCACTCCGGGCGGTAAAGCCGCTCGCCCAAAAACCACAGACCAAGGCTGCCGCGGCGCCACTGATAAACGCCCAGCACGGCTTCGAAAACAAAACCGGCGAGCACGGCGTAGAGCACCGTCCGCAGATCCTGTTCCGTTTTAATAAAATTAGCGAGACAGACAAAAATCAAATAGCCTCGCACCCATTTGCTGATTTCCGCGTAACCCCAGCCCGGCTCCATGGCTCTCGACGAGGTGACGAACATCCAACCGAGCAGAATAAAAATCGGAATCGAAATTTCTTTAAAAAAGAAACGAATCTTTTGGCCGGAAGCCAGGCCGAGCATAAGCGCCGCGAGGATGGCAACGTCAACCAGCAAAACGCCGGTGTAATTATAAAAGACCCAACCGGCAGGAAAAACATAAAGCACGGCGATCAACACCAAAGTGGCGCGAATTTGATTGCGGCTGGCAAGGATGCAAACGGCGCAGATGAGGCCGGCCATTAAAAAAAAGACAATTCTAAAATCCATGTTTTTCTCCCTTGCCCGTGAAGAAACTCAGCGCGCCTCCGGCTGCAGCGAGACTCAGCAGCGGCAACAGCGGAATCCGATAGCGCGCCACCGCCAAAGTCGCGGCGTGTACGAGCGTATAATAGACAACGAATGCCAATAACAGTTTCACGCCATCATCTCGCCAGTTGCAGCGGCACAAGCCCGCAAACGACAGCGGCAGCAATGCGTAATGTATTGCCGCCAATGTGCCGAATACGAGCCAGTTGCGCTGTCGCGCTTCGCCGGAGGGAACGTCTTCATAAATGCGCAGCCAATAACGCCATATTTTACGCACAAAGAGCCAGACGTGCGGCAGCGGTTCTGAAAAAATTCTTTGCTTCGCATCGGCCATCAACTTGCGGTCGCGCGTCACGAGATCGACGTCGCCGGCGACTTGCAGCAATTTGACCTGGGTTTCCTCATAGCGATATTCGCCGTCAAATTCGAGATAATTGCCGGTCCAGAACACATCGCCGGAACCCGTTGCCACCGGCAAAAAGACGCGAAAGTGATGATAGTTGCGCAACGTCCACGGCGCCATCACCACGGCCATGCCGGCCATAAAAATTGCCCATCGGCGCAACCACGTCCAGCGCTGAGATGAAAACACCATCACCGCTAAAATAAAAAATGGCAAATAGAGCGTAGTGCCGCGGCACAATGTCGTCAATCCCAAAAGCGCACCGGCGATTAAAAAATGCGCCGGCTTTGCCGAGTGAATCGCGTACGCGGTCAACAGCAGCGTTGCCGTGAGCAGAAAGACAAACAGCGTTTCGGTGTAAATAAAGCCGGTGACGCCGACAAGCTCCGGGTGCAGCGCAACGATTAACGCCGCGAGCAATGCGGCAGCCGGCCGCATGAAGCGCAACGCCAGCAAATAAACGAGCAGGGGCGTGGCGCCGCCAAGCACGACTTGAATGAGCTTGACCACAAAAAAATTCTCGCCGAAAATTCTGAATACGCCGGCGAGAAAAAACGGATAAACCGGCGCGACGTAAGCGCTCGGCTTCGCCCACATGGTGTAACTGCCGGATTCCATCAGGCTGCGCGCCAGGTGCAAATAATTCGAGCTGTCCATGCTGTTAGGGTCGCCCAGCTCCGGCATGGCGATTACCACGAGCAGGCGGGCAAAGAGCGCTAGTCCCCAAATCGCGCCAAGCGTCGCCCGGCGCGGCCACTGCTCGAGTTTTTCAATCCACCTTGACAGCTTCATTCGCCCCGACCTGAGTTCTGGCGCGCGTCTCGCAGCTCTTCACGCAAAATCCCCAATTCTTGTGCGAGCGTCTTATTTTGCTCGGTGAGCCGTGAGATGACTACCGTGAAGTGCAGGAACATGAGCATGGCGAAAAAGGCGGCGATAATGAAGAGTGCCGAGGGCGCGTAATAAACGCCGAGAAATGCCGCGGTCTTTTCCAGTAAATCGCGCCACAGCGAGAGCACGACGAGCGCCGCCACAGCGCCGAACCACAGCAGCGAATATTTCTCGAGCAGCTTACGTTTGCGTACCAGCTCGAAGATGAATGCCGCGATTCCCAAGCTGCCGCACACGGCGAAAATTTGAATGCGGATACTCATAATGATCTCGGAAAATGTTTGCCTGTTAACTGGCCAACCAGCCAACTATTTAGCCGTCATTCCGACCTTGGGATAAGTTTTGAAAACATCCACGATAATGGCGAGCAACACTTTGATCATATAATAAACTGCCCGCACGCTGTTGATCGACGACTCGCCGTTGTGGCGCGGGCGCATTTCGACCGCCAGCTCTTGCAAGCGGAAACCGTTGCGGCCGAGCATCACCACTGCTTCCGGCTCTGGATAGTCACTTGGATAGGTCAGGCTGAGAAATTCGATGGCGCGGCGGTTGAAGGCGCGAAAGCCGGAGGTGTTGTCCGTGATGCGCTGGCCGATCAGCAAGGAGTTGACCGTGCTGAAAACGAGCATGCCCAAACGTCGCATCAATGGCGTGCGATAGTGGCGTGTGCCAAGATAGCGGGAGCCGATGGCGACATCCGCCTCGTGGCGCTGAAGGGGCGCAAGAAGAAGAGGAATTTCCGCAGGCACGTGCTGCCCGTCGCCATCGATTTGGATGGCGACGTCGTATCCGTGCCGGTGGGCGAATTTTAATCCGGTTTGAACTGCTCCACCGATACCGAGATTGAACGGCAACGCAATCACCCGCGCACCGTGGGCGCGGGCCACAGCGGCCGTGTGATCGTGCGAGCCATCGTCGATCACCACAACGTCCAATCCCACCCCAGAGCCAAGAATGTCATCCACCACCTGTCCGATATTGCTTTCTTCGTTGAACGCCGGAACTATAGCCAATCGTTTGCGCAGTTCATCCATGCATTCCACCTTGTTGAAAACGCCTCCTTGTTCCGGTATCGAATTTATTTAAAATTTAAAATTTGCAATTCTAAATTTGTTTTCAAGTCAACCCTGTTTCTGATAAAATTCTCGTATTGTCACGGTTAACAATTCAATTTCATCCTCAAGAATTTCGGGATAAAACGGCAAAGACACAATTTCTTTCGCAGCTTTTTCGGCATTAGGCAAAGCACCGGCCGGAACATTCAAATCGAGATAGGCCTCTTGCAGATGCACCGGCACCGGATAATGAATGATTGTTTGAATGCCGCGCTCGGCCAGGAACGAACAGAGCTGATCGCGTTGCGCCGTGCGAATGACGTATAAATGAAAAACGTGCCGGCCCCACGCTGCTGCTTTTGGCAACGTCAGCGGCAAGCCTTGCAACTGGGCATCGTATTGCTGCACCAATTCTCGCCGGCGCGCGTTCCACGAATCAAGGTGCAAAAGCTTGGCGCGCAACACCGCGGCTTGCAGCTCATCCAAACGGCTGTTGAAACCTTTGGTGGCGTGATAATAACGCCGCGTTTGACCGTAGTTGCGCAGCAAACGCAACCGCTCGGCAATTTCCGGCTTGTTGGTGCAAACGAAACCGCCGTCGCCATACGCGCCGAGATTTTTGCTCGGATAAAAACTAAAGCAGCCGGCGTCGCCGAGCGTGCCAGCTTTCGCAGAATCATAAGTCGTGCCATGCGCCTGGCAGGCGTCTTCGACCACGCGCAAATTATGCCGGCGAGCGATTTCGAGCAGCGGCGCCATGTCCGCCGATTGGCCGTATAAATGCACCGGCATCAAAACTTTCGTGCGCGGCGTGATCGCGGCCTCGACTTTCGTCACGTCCATCGTGTACGTGGCCGGATCGATGTCAACCAGCTTAGGAATCGCGTTGGCAAAAGAAATCGCTGAGATGGTCGGCACCGCCGTGTTCGGCACGGTGATCACTTCGTCGCCGGGCTCGACGCCGCAAGCGAGGAGCGCCAAGTGCAGCGCCTCGGTTCCGGAGCCGACACCGGCGCCGTGTTGGGCGCCGAGATAACCTGCAAACTCGCTCTCGAACGCTTCGAGTTCTTCGCCCAAGATGAACCACGCGCGGGAGAACACGCGCGCCATCGCTGCATCGACTTCTGCTTTCATCGCCAGGTATTGGCGCGACATATCGAGAAAGCTGACTTTCATATAAAATAACTTTTGGCGCACGGAAATAAAATCATAAAATTCCGTGAGAGTTCATTTCAGTGAGCTAACAATTCTTCTTTAGCTCAAATTTTTCCGTATTTGGCCAATAATGTTTTTTGTGCTGCCGAAAATACGCTACTGTTTTCTCCAACCCTTCGCGCAATTTCACATGCGGCTCCCATTCCAAGACAGATCGTATCTTTTCATAGTTGCCATAATAATCGCCAATGTCAATCTTTTTCTTGTTCTCGGGAAAGGGCACGATCGTATACGAGCCGCTGCCGGCGACTTCGATCAGCGTTTCAACAAAATTTATCAAATTGAAAACCTCCAGCCCGCCGAGGTTGAACGCTTCGCCGTTCGCTCTCTCTTCAACCGCGGCCAGCAACAAGGCGTTGACCACGTCGTCGACGTAGTTGAAATCGCGGCGCTGCTTGCCGTCGCCGAAAATCTTGATCTCCTCACCGTTGATCGCCTGGCGAATGAACACGCCGACAAAACCCTGGCGGTTGTGCTTCACCAGCATGCGCGGGCCGTAGGTGTTGGTCAAGCGCAGCGAGGCGGCGCGGATGCCATAGACGTTGTTGTAGAGCAGGTGATACATCTCGCCCGCGATCTTGTTGATGCCGTTGACGTCGGTCGGCATCATCAGATGGCGCTCGTCCACCGGCAAATATTGCGGCTTGCCGTACTGCTGGCGCGTCGCTGCAAAAATGATTTTCACTTCCGGATTGAATTTGCGACAGGCTTCGAGAATCGACAACTGGCTGCGGCAATTGATCTCCAAATCGGTGTAGGGGTCTTCCATGCTGTCGAGATGGCTCACCTGGCCGGCGAGATTGAAGATGAAATGCTGGCCGCGCACGAGGTAGTTCATCGTCGGCGCCGTGCGCACGTCCGCAATATTGATGCGAATGCGATCTTCGTAGCCGTGCAAATTGAAAAGATTGCCGCCGTAATCGTCGATGAGCGAATCAACGACGGTCACGCGCGCTCCCGCCTCAGCCAATCGTATAGCGAGATTCGAGCCGATGAAGCCCAATCCGCCCGTTACCATGACGCTCCGGTCACGAAACGATTTCTCGAGGTCGATCATAAACGAGTTTCTTGTTCGTCTTTTCCTTCCTAACAACGAGGCGCCACCACAGTTTGGTGAGATCCACGCCGACGCGGAAAACGCGGCTGAATTTGAAGAACGTCGACTTGCCGCTGGCGCGAAAGAAATGTGTCACCGGCACCTCGGCAAAACGGCAACCGGCGTCGTGCAGCTTCTTGATCATCTCGACGCAGATCACGCCGCTGTTGTGCTCGAGATGAATGTCGCCGAAAACGCCGCGGCGCATCAAGCGAAAATCGCAATCCACATCACGAATCGTGAAGCCAAACGCAACCTTGGTGACGGTGTGGTAAAGCTTGCCGATGACGATGCGATACCACGGGTCGTGGCGCTTGATTTTGTAGCCGTTCACCACGTCGATGCCGGGCCGCATCGCCGGCACCAGTTTTTTAAGCTCGCGCACGTCGTACTGCGCATCGCCGTCGGTGTAAAAAACATACTCCTTGCGCGCTTCGGAAAAACCCGTTCGCAGCGCGCCGCCATAGCCGCGGTTCTTTTTGTGATGCACGACGCGCACGTGCGGAAACTGCTTTTCGATAAAATTGAGCACCTCAACGGTGCTCTCGCCGCTGCCGTCGTTGACCAGAATGATTTCGTAGTCGTTGGTAATTTGTTCGGCCGTGGAAATGGCCAATGCCACCATGCTGCCGATCGTTCCCCAGTCGTTATAGACCGGAAAAAAGATCGACAGGCTGAAGTCGTTCTTGCTGCGTTCCATTGGCGAGGTACACGTTTTAGCCCTGATAGGTCATGAAAATTCCAACACACATCAAGCCGATGCCGATCCATCGTATCATGGACATCTGTTCGCCAAACAACCACCAGGACAGCACGAGGATCAAAATGTAGCTCAGCGTCGTCGAGACCGGGAAAGCCAGACTAAGCTCGAAACGCGACAGCACGTAAATCCACAGTGCAGCGCTGACGCCGGCAAACAGAACCCACGCGAGCAAAAAGGGATTCGTCGCCAGCGCCACCAGGCTTGGGCCCAAGTTCGACGTGTCGAAGCTCAAACGCTGGCTTGATGTCGCTTTTTTCAACAGCAACTGTCCGGCAATGGTGGTGAACACCGAGAGCAAAAAAACGGCATGAGCGATGGTTTTGTTCATAACAATCGGAGCATATTTGATAACTCCAAGGACATCTTCCACTTACAGTTTTCAATTACCAACACTGCCATACGAATGCGGAACGATTTCAAAGACCAAGGCGCGCGGCACGGCGCCGTTCACCGTGGTGAACACCAGTTTGAGATCTCGCGGCGCCGAGCGCAACAGCGGCTGCAACGCCGGAAAACGATCGGCGTAACGTTCGCTGAGCACAAGATAGCGCGCCCCGCGGTAGCGCGCGTAAGCAAGCTGCCGCTCCAACGAGTCTTTGCTGAAATTCACGCCGGTGCGCACATCGTAATTGCCGGCGTAAAAATCCACGGCCTTGTTGTAGCTCACCAAGATCGGCGGCTGTTGTGCGGCGTGCTCGCGCAACCACTCGCCGGCTTCCTTCAATTCGATAGCCTCAGCCCATTCACCGGCGCCGTGCGGAGTATGCGTCATCACTTTACTGATTTCCGGCAACCACGAGAATGCGCCGAAAATCAGCAACGCCATGGCCATGCCTTGCCGCGCCGAGATCGACGGCGCCAATACGGCTTTGCCGGTTTCCTTCAGCCAATCGGCCAGCCAAAGAAAGCCGCGGCCGATCCAAATTCCCGCCAGCGGCAGCATCGCCATCAGATACCGTTCGGTGATATGAAAAAACGGTACGATCACGAGCCAATAGAAAAACAGCACGCTCAACAAAAAAATGGCGAGCGGCACTTCTTCCGGCAGCCATGGCTTGGCGAGCAAACCGAGCGCAAAAAGAACGACGAGCAGCAGCGTGAGCGTTTGCGGCAGGCCATATTTCAACTCGCGAAAAAAATTGGTGGCGTATTTGCGCGCGATCAACCCGGGCGAGATTTTAACTTTTGGCACCTCGGCGTTTTTCGTCTGCTGCAAAAACGTGCCGGTATGAAAAATCGCATCGAACGGCAAAATTTTATTGTCCGGCGAAAGCGACTCGAAGAAATCGTCTTTCTCTTTGGTGAAATATGTCGCTTCGAATTGTTGATTGGCTGCGCCCTTCGCGCTCAAGGTCCAATATCCTGCCTGCTCGTGCAGGTAAACCAAATATGGCGAGGCCGCAATGAGAAAGCCCAACCCAGCGAAAACCATCGCCAACAAAGACGGCGTTCGTTTATGGTTAATAAAATCGGCCACAGCGCGCGCGGAAGCGAAAGCTGCGAAGACAATGATGAACCCTGTGCCTTCGGGCTTGGCAAGATAAGCCAATCCCCAGCACAGGCCGGCGGCTGTGGCCGAAAACCATGAACTTTTTTGCAATGCACGCCATCCGAGCCATACGCCGAGAAAACCGAAAAACATGTAAGCTGGCTCGGCCAGCGGCGAGGTTTGCGCGAACGCCAATGGCGGATAAATCGCGCTAAACAGACCTGCCCAAAAAGCTACTCTTTTACCGGCAAGCTCGCGCGCCAGTAAATAAATCGGCACGACGATCAATGTGCCTAATAAAATGGTCGTGAGCCGTCCGGCCAATTCAACATTGGGAACGAGCAAATTGACGAGGCCGATCCACAACGGCAAGCCGGGCGACCAATACGGATGAAAAAACGCTTCCCAATTGCCGGCGGCAAAACTCGCCGCCATTTGCAAATAATGCGGCTCATCCCAACCAACGGCGAAACGATAACGCAGCAGGAAGAGGCGAAAGAGCACGCCTAATGCGACGAGGCCGAGGATGTGAAGTTTATGACGGGACATGCGTTAAATTGCGATCAATCTATTCAAACGATGCTCGTACTCTTACTCCTACTCTTACTCGCTTTTTAAAATTGTTAAAAGCGAGTAGGAGTAAGAGTAC
This sequence comes from bacterium, assembly GCA_050732275.1. Taxonomy (GTDB): domain Bacteria; phylum Zhuqueibacterota; class Zhuqueibacteria; order Zhuqueibacterales; family Zhuqueibacteraceae; genus Zhuqueibacter. The sequence continues at coordinate 434 of JBOHQZ010000162.1, read as the reverse complement.
GAGAAAGAGCATTTAATTTCGATGGTTCATTAAGCGCATAAAAAGCTGCTCGTACCCATCCGTGATGCGATCCCAAGTATAATTTTCATTAATGCGCTGCTGCGCTTTCTCGCCGGTTTGCGCCACGATATTCGGATTGTCGAGCAAATATTGCATTTTGTCGCGCAAATCGCCGACGTCACCGTTCGTGCCGGTTTTGAAAAAGAATCCCGCGTTGCCCAGCACTTCGCGATGCTCCGGTACATCGTTGGCGAGAACGCAATTGCCGTGGCCCATGCCCTCGAGCAGCGCCGGATGCGTGCCGCCCACTTCCGTGCCTTGAATGTAAATATAAGCATTCGATTGCAGCTCGCGATACCCCTGGCCAAACACGTACCCGGTGAAAATGATCCGCGGGTCATTCGTTGTTTTCAGCTCACGAATAAAATCATCGC
>JBOHQZ010000161.1:0-10151 GCA_050732275.1 bacterium | reverse complement strand
TCCGGCGCGAGCGTCCAGCGATATTCCACCCTGCCGGCAGGCGTTTCCGCCGCGGGTGCTGCGCCATTCGAGAAATTGGCAACCGACGGTGTTTCCGGCAGCACCATCAGCGCCTGCTCGTCGCGCAACAGCAAACGGCCGTCAACTTTGTAATGCCAATTTGGATTGAACGAATGTTTGGCGGCAAGCGGGTGCAACGTGTTATTGAAGCGCGGCGCCACGGCGAATTTGGCCTCCGTCGAAGTGCTGTTGCGGTTTTGCACGCGAACGCGCACCCAATTGAACGGCGCTGCCGCCGAGTCGCCCGCCGCGGGAAAAGCAAAAGCTTCAAATTCATATTCGACGCCGCCGGCGCGCGTTCGGTAACGCACGATCGGCAAACCCTCGGCCGTGAGCGTTTTTACGCGGCAACTCAGCGGCGCCAAATCAGCTCCGCCGAGAAACATGATTTCAGCCCAACCCGTATTGAGATAACCCTCCGGTGTCACGAGCGTGAATCCCGGATGATCTTTCGTGCCGAGAATCGCTATCGGCTTTTGAAAATAATCGAACGGTTCGTCCCGATCCATGGCGGGATCAGCCATCGCCGTAACGCGAGGCGGCGCGAGCGCTTCGGGAAAATTGCTGATGGCGGCCGGCGGCGCAACGATGCCGCCCTCGCCGCCAAAATCTTCGACGCGAACGACGACGCTGTTGGTGTGCTCGAATTGCGCCAATTTCGTAATCTCGGTGAAAGTCAGATGCCCGTCGGCGCCAATACTATCCGTAGGAAGATCACGCGCCAATTTGCCATTCACCCAAACTTGATAGCGATCATCAACGCTGCCGAAGCCGAGCCATAGGCGTTCGCCCTGCCACGAGTTGTCCAACCGAAATTGGCAACGATACCACGCCACCCCATCGTACCCGGAATAGCCTTGCCTCTCCCACGGCTCGCCGATGCGAAGCAGCGGCCATTGTGTTTCATCGACCGGTTTACCGCCCCAAGTTGTCGCCGTTGCCATCGCCTGCGAATCCGGCTTGAAATGCCACTCCTTTGGCAACGCTTGAAAATAGACCGGGTGCAAACGAAAATCCTCGGCGTAAAAAACCGCGCGCTGGCCCGGCTCCAAACGCTGCCGGCCATGCCAATCCGGCTTCCATGCTTGCGGCAAATCATTTTTATCAAGCGAAAAAAGCCGTGAGATGCTCGTCAGCACCACGCTGCCGCCGCCGGCATCCGCCACAAATTCCAGCCGCTGCAAATCGTCCGGACTCGCGCCAGGTGGAAGCGACACTGCGGTTTGCCGGATGATCGTCGTATCGCCGCGGATGATAAGATGGTCGCTCCATAAATTGGAGGCAGACGTATTCGGATACTTTTTGAATTTGGCGATAAAGAAACCGCCCGATTTCACACCAATTTTTTCGGGCTGCGCGGCAAACTGAATATAAAGGTAACGCTGCAAATCCGCGATGCGCGTGGAATCGGTTGGAGACGGGTCGAGCAGTTGTTCGCGCCTGGCTTCTTTCGCGCTGACCTGCCAGATCCACGGCGCTTGCTGCATTACACTCTCGCGCGGGCTTTCCGGTGGCAGGTTAAAAATCGGCGGCAAAGCAAAACGCAACTTGGTGGTCAGTGAATCGGAGAACATGTTGTTCAAAGTCGCCACCTGCAAAGTCGGTTGGTCATTTTCAAAGCCGCCGCGATAGATCAATTTCTGGTGTTTCGGTCCCTGGAAAAAAGCCCGATGGCGCTTGCTGGTATCATCCAATTCAACACGATAGGCCCATTCGATATCGGTATAACGTCCCCAAAGATGCAACAGGCCCGGCGGCGGTGTGCCGCCATTTTCATTGCTGAAAAAAACCGTATAAGTTCGCGCCTTGCCAAGACTCAGCGGCCGTTCGTCATAAGCCAACAGCATAGGCACATCGGAGCGGCGCATGTCGGGATCCAGCCATGCGCCGCTGGCGGCGCCGGCGCTCACGCCACGGCGAGAGCGGCCAAAAATAATCGGCGCATGGGCCAGCACTGAAAAAAATGGGTGCGCTTTTTCGTAAATGTCGATTCGCACCTCGCGCAGCTTGAGCGCCGCGGTGGAAGAATCCGCGCGCTGGAAAGCCAAATTGTGCGGGCCGGCAATCAGCGCGCCGAGATGAACTGAGTAATCGTGAAACGAGCGCCCCATGTAGGTAACGAGATGCGAGGCCAGGCGATCATCGATAAGAACTTCCAAGAAAACTGCCGGCAGTTGCGGATTTTCCCAATCTGTCTCGCTGCTGAGCTGAAAATGCGCCACCACTTGCGCCGGCTGGGAAAGCTCAAAATCAACTTCCCAACTGTTTTTGACAGCAGTGGTGCGGGAGTTGATCGTCTTGGAAAAACTGGGCGATAGTTGCTGTGCGAGAAGCTCGGCGGTTCCCGGGAAAGTTTGCAAAAAGATTGGCGGCAAGACCCCGGCAAGCCCAATCAGGAGGCTGCGCCGAATCCTTGGCGAAATACTGAAGTGCATCGTCATGATGGCTGCATTTTAGAATGTTTTCTTATTTATGACGCTGGAGTGATGCCCAAAGTTGGATGGCCATTGTATCGTCATTTTCCAGCCCGGCTTTGATTGTTTCGAGCCTGGCGTCGTGGTGCAAAAGTGCTCTTCGCCTTAACCCAAATTTACGGCATTTTACCTTAGAACCTGCCTCCCACGCTTATTGGAAAATACATCAGGATAATGAAAAAGTCAAGTCTGCAATAAATAGTTATGCAAATAAATTCTCTTGACTCCATCATAAAAATTCATTATAATTGGCTCAGGTGCGCGAAGTATGGATTCCCTCGGACGCAACGGCTTGAGGAAAATGAGCCTCGGGATGGATGGTGGAGCATCGTGTGGAGGTTTTCCACGCGTCTCAATCACGGGGTCTTCGTAAAAGACCCACCATTTTGATCACCCCTGCGGGCGTAGCCTTCAAGGGAATAATTTTCCAAAGGAGGGAAAATGCGAATCGTTATCCGAATCAGCCCTGCCGCCCTCATCCTGCTTTTGACCTTGTCAATCTTCGTCTCATTCAACTCGTTGCAGGCGCAACCCGACCCGCGCTTCGGCACGGTCGGCCGCGAAGGCGCAGAACGTTTGAACCTGGCGTGGTATCGCGAATATCAACGCCAGAACGACGCGGCCATCTCCCCCGGCAAACAAAAACATTTCGTCGTCGGACAACTGACCAATCGCGGCGATGCGCTCGGCACCGATTGGGAGTGGTATCTGCTGGATTTGTTGGAGCAGCCCAATTCGCTGCTGCTGCAAAATTTTCTCAACCTCGTGCTCGACGTCGTCAAAAGCGGCGCTATACCGGTGGTGCGTGACACCTGGCGGGATAATCGCGACGATCTCGAAGCGCTGTGGGCGAAAACGGTTGACGGCACTTCCAAAACGTGGAGCAAGAAAGTGTTCGGGGTGACGCTCTACAGTTACACGGTTCGTCTCAACGACACCAAAGTGCAATTGCCCGAAGAGCTGCCGGAGATTCGGCTCACCGTCGCGCCGGACGGCGAAAGCATCGATCTCCGCGTCGATATCGATGTGGTGTGGTCGACGCACGCACGCGGCAGCAACGGCAGCGTTCACGCCACGCCGACTTTCAATACCAAGCTGACACTGTTGGGCAATATCGAGATCGGCACGGACGAAGAAGGCCGCTATCTCGCCATCAAAGAAGTACACGGCCAATCCGTGACGGATGCCCAGGGCGACATCAAGTTCACCGTCAATATTCTCAACATCGGCAAGGTGAGCTTTACCTGGCGCAAGCTCGATATTCTGATTCAATCCCAGATCGACAAGGCGATGGCGAGCGGCATCGGCAAAATCATGGAGGTAGACCAGAATCAGGATGGCAAGCCCGATCTCGCGCAGCGCTTTCATTTCGAATCTTTTCTCTCCGACTTTTTCTTTAACGGCAAACCGCTGCCGCAGCAGCAGGAAATCATCGATCGCGTTTTCGCGGACGAGAAGAAATGGATTGAAGAAAAAATCATCAACGGCGGACAAATCGGTGCGACCTGGGAAATCGGCAACGAGCCGAATTGGTTTCCGCTCATGCGGCCGGAGCAATATGCCGCCGTATATGCGCGCTACTACGAGCTGATTAAAGGCTTCGATCCGAGCGCCAAGTGCATGATCGGCGGGCTGTTTCTGCACGAAGCCATCGAGAATCCGCGCGACATCGTGGCGGCGATGATTCCGGATTTCTTCAGCATCTTTCGCGAGGAGCTGGCAACATTTGTCAGCCAGTCGCTGTTTAGCACCTCCACAACGACGGCGTGGTACGAGGCTTTGCTCGCGGCTTTGCCGGAAGGCGTGAAAGTCGACATCGGCAATTTTCATCTCTACCCGATGCGCGCCAATGCCACGGCATTTCAGCTTGCGGACGTGCAACCGCATGTCGAAAAGCTGGCAGCGAGTTTCACGGCGCATGGCGCCGCCGAGATTTGGGTGACCGAGTTTGGCAATATCGACTGGCGGCGCAGCGAACAAGAAGCTGCCCAACTCTGCTGGCAGCTCTCGAACTATTTCGTATCAAACCAGATTAACATTACGCGCTGGTTCTGGAGCCGTTCGGTCGGATACGATCATCGTTTCGATGCGATCGGCCAGCGGCCGATCTCGGCGTTGTTTGCTGCGGACGGTAAGACTCTAAACAGTCTTGGACGGATCTATAAAATCGCCTCCGACTGGAACGCGCGCAAAGCGCCGGAGCTCGAGTTGGCTTCTTTGCAATCTTCACAACTGCCGCAAAAACTGGCGCTGTCGCCGAGTTATCCGAATCCGTTTGCCGTTTCTAAAAATGCGTCCGCGCGGATTCCTTATGCCTTGCCGGTAGAGAATGAAGTGCGTGTGCAAGTCTTCGATGTGCTGGGCCGCTTGACGCGAGAGATCGTACATGCGCGCCAAACCGCCGGCACCTACGAAGCGTTGTGGGACGGCCGCAACGAGATCGGCGCGCCGGTCACGAGCGGAATTTATTTTGTGGTGTTGAACGCCGGAGAGCAGATTAAAACGCAGAAGATTGTGGTAACGAGGTAAGTTTATACTCCTGCTCTTACTCGCCTTGCAAATTCTCCAATGGCGAGTAAGAGCAGGAGAAAGAAGCGTAGGGGTGACCAAGCTTGTTGCCTCCCTAAATTTTTATAAAAATCCGCCGCCAATAGAGGATCCACATCATTCCCAACCAGAACAGAACGTAGCTCATCGCGAAGATAAGCGAGCCATTCAGCGGGCCGGCCCAGCTTGCAAAGAGATTTTGGTAAATCCATGTCTTGGCCGGTGTCGCACCGATTTTCCACAGGATGAGCAGCCGGCCGACGATCCCCGAGAGCACGAACACCGTTATTGCATTCATGCCGTAAACGACGAACGGCTTCGTCCAGCCTGTGTAACCCTTCACATCGATCAGATAATAACACACGCCGAGAAAGCACAGCGCCGTCCCCGCCGTATAAACGCTGTAAGAGCTGGTCCACAAATTTTTATTGATCGGCAACCAAGCATTCCACAGCCAGCCGAGCGCCAACGCCAAGCAACCCGTTACCATCAGACCGGAGACGATCTCGTATTGGCCGCGCTTCGTTTGCAGCCATTGGCCGGTGAGCACACCCAAGAGCGTCGTCGCGATCGCCGGCAATGTGCTCAATAAACCTTCCGGATCCCACGTCGGCTGCCAAAGATGGCCGTGCAGTAACGCATTATCAATATAAGCGGCGAGATTGCCTTCTTTCTCCAAAACACCGGCGCCATATCCCGGCACCGGCACGAGCTTCATTAATGCCCAATAGACCAACAATAAAACCACAACAGCAGTAATCTGGCCCTTCAGATTGGTTTTTAACACAATGCTCGCGGCAAAGAAATAGCACAGCGCGATGCGCTGCAGCACGCCAGGAATGCGAATGGCGGAAAGATCGTAATAGGGAAAACCATGAAGCAACAACCCAAGACCGAAAATAATAAGCGTGCGGCGCACGACCTGTGCGAACAGTTTTCTTTGGCTGTCACCGCGAACGAGCCGCTTCGATAATGACATCACCATAGCCACGCCGACGATGAAAAGAAAGAACGGGAAAATCAAATCCGTCGGCGTGCAGCCGTGCCACTCGGCATGGCGCAACGGCGCATAAATGTGACTCCAACTGCCGGGGTTGTTGACCAGCAGCATGCCGGCAATGGTAATGCCGCGAAAAACATCGAGCGAGAGCAAGCGTGCGGTTTTGGCAGATTGTTGGGCTTCGGACATGGAAACTCCGCATAAAAAAGGCGATCTCTGAACAAACGGTTGCTCAAAGATCGCCAGATTATTTCAAAAACAACGAAGCAGTTACTCGCTTGATGTTTGTCCCCAAACCCCAATTTTTACAAACATTACTTCGCCGGATACGCAAAATCCAACGTCGCCGTGCCGCTCGCGGCCACCGTCACTTGTTTGGTCTGCGTTCCTAATTTCTCCTGCCAAAACTCGGCCGTATAGGTTCCGGCCGGAACGTCGGCGATGATGAATTTCCCGCTCGCATCGGTAACGGCATGATAAGGATGATCAACCACCATGATCCAGGCCCCCATCCAGCCGTGAACGTCACACTTGACCGGAATGGCTTCCGGATGCGCAAAGGTTTCGGTCAGCTCTTTTTTGAATTTGGGTTGCGCGATGTTCTTCGCCGGATTCTTTTTGCCGTAAGTATGAATGTTGTGCAGAATGCCATCGCTGTTCAAAATCTTCAACGGCTTATTCACCGGCACAATCACCACGTGCGGCCGATAGGCGCAAACTTTTTGATCGAGCACAAAACTGGCGCCGAGCGCTTCCATAGCTTTGCCTTGCTTGACGCCTTTGATAGACACCACGACGTCTTTGATGCCTTTATTTGCGCCGACCACCAAGCTTTCATCGACATGGCCTTCTTTGCCGCAAACGGCCACGTCTTTCGTGACCTGCAGCTTCGCCGGAGCTGGCGCTGTTCCCGCGTAAGTGATGGTGCCGGACACTGTTCCGCCGGCAACAACGGTGACCGTCTCGTAAGCCGGCATCATTTCACTGGCGGTTGAATTTTCCGCCGCCATCGCTGCAGATTTTGCCGCGGGTTTGCTTTCATTTTTGCCGTCCATCCATGCAAAGCCGGAAACAAAAACCACCATTGCACCAAGAAACATCCAAAAATAAAACTTCCGCATTGTAAAACCTCCTTTGTGCAGTAAACGTTCATTGTTGTTTAAAGGCTCGGTTGCGTTATCCCGATTTTTCATTATACTTTGGCAGAGGTAAACCCTCCGGACGCAATCGGGATTTGACTTTTATAACTGTGAAGGTAAAATATTATAACCTTTTTCGCAATTTTTGTCAAGCTATTTTTACGGCTGATTTTTTTGCCCGGAGATTTTAATTGAAAACTTGCAGAAAAGCTTTCTTGCCAGCTTCGCGCATGAAACGGCATCGCCACTGTTTCCACAGAGAGCCGAAAAGCCTTTGATGCCAAACAAACCACGTAAGATTGCTGCACTTGCTCAGAAAAAAGCTCGCGAAAAGCAGTCATGCAAATTTATATTCACTGTCGCGGTAGGAGTGCTGGTTTCCCGGCGCCGCCCTGCACAGCTCCCGCCATGCAGTTTTCCAGCAACGGGCCCTTCAGAGATATTCGCTCCCGCAGTCCGGCTATAAGACTATGGGCTGATCCGACTCTCTATAAACCGTCGTTGAACTAAGGCGCTAGCGCGCCAGAATTATTTTCTCCTGCCAGAAAAACTTGCCTCCTTTGAGCAGCGTTTAATTTAGTGCGAATAAACCACGCTGTATTTCATGAACCACATTACCCAAAGGAGGCATATCATGTCTACCAAGGACGAACTCCGTCCCGCCACTGAACTGCGCCGCTATTTCCTGCACATCAAAAACGACAAAAAGTGGTCGCGCGCCGGCATCACCCTACGGGCGTAGCCATCGCGCTCTGCGGCATCAAGTTTTTCTACGAGAAAACGCTCAAATGCCAATGGCCCATCTTCAATGTCGTCCGGCCACACGCCGAAAAAAAATTGCCGGTGATCCTCAGCCGCGAGGAAGTGCGCGCGATTCTCGGCAAAGTGCGCTTCCTGCGCTATCGCACCTGTTTGCAGACCATCTACTCCTGCGGCTTGCGCCTGCGCGAAGGCACCGAACTCCAAGTCGGCCATATCGACAGCCAACGCATGGTGATTCACCTGCGCCATGGCAAAGGCAACAAAGATCGTTATATACCGCTGCCGCAAGCCACGCTCGAGCGGTTGCGCGAGTATTGGAAAACCCATCGCAATCCCACCTGGATTTTTCCTGCTCCGGGGCGCGGCTGCATTCATCGTTCCACCGCCACCACGCCGATGCCGTATTGCAACGTGCAAGACGCTTTCCGTGCCGCGCTCAAAGAAAGCGGCATCAACAAAAAAGCCACGGTCCACACGCTACGTCATTCTTACGCCACGCATCTGCTCGAAGCCGGCGTCAATCTCCGCCAGATTCAGGAGAACCTCGGCCATAACTCGCCCCAGACCACCGCGTTGTATACGCATTTGACTGAGCAGGCGTTCCGACAAACCAAAGACGTCATCAACAAACTCATGGAGGGTTTATGAGCGCAACAACGAACGTCGCCTTGAATTGGCGGATATCTTCCGTCAATACGGCCCCGCTTACTTGCAGAAGTACGGCGAGCGCATACCACAACGTCACCACACGGTCATGCAGAAGATTCAAACTTGCCGCACCGAAGAACTCGGCGGCGAAATCTTTCTCTGCGAGCCGTGCCAAGAGTATCGCTACAGTTATCACTCCTGCCAAGATCGGCATTGCCCAAAATGTAGTAACAGCAAAGCCGACGAATGGCTCAAGATGCAGAGCGCGTTGCTGCTGCCAGTGACTTACTTCATGCTCACCTTCACGTTGCCGGATACACTCAATCCCGCCACGGCGGGACACTTCATCGTCGCCGGTGGCGGTTTGTCGCCAGATGGAACGACGTGGTTGCCGGTGCGGGGAAAGTTTCTCGTGCCGGTCAAAGCGCTGTCGAAGATTTTCCGCGCCAAGTTCCGCGACGCGCTCAAGAAGAAGCCGGAGCTGTTTAGCCAAGTGCCGTCGGAAACTTGGAAAAAGGATTGGGTCGTCGATTGCCGGCCTGTCGGTTCCGGCGAATCCCGCAACGCGGGACTCAAGTATCTGGCGCCGTACATCTTCCGCGTCGCCATCAGTAACCGTCGCTTGCTGAAACTGGAAAACGGCAACGTCACGTTTCAATATCGCGATGGCGACACCAAACAGTTTAAAACCAGGACGGTCACGGCGGAAGAATTTATCCGGCGGTTCTTGCAGCACATCTTGCCGCACCGCTTCATCAAAGTGCGATACTACGGCTTTCTGGCTTCCTCGCATCGCAAGCGTTTGGAGAAAGTCAAAGCACTATTGAACGTCGAGCCTGTCGCGACGGAACCAACATTCTTCAAACCCGTTTGGTGATTGAAAAAGTGCCCGACCACGTCAAAGCCCAGCGCTTGAGAAAGATCAACGAGAACAGCCGCAAAAAAGGTTACAAGCCGAGAAAGCGAGTCAAAATTTTAGCTGGGTTTAATCTCTACATCACCAATGCGCCAGCGACCAGTATTCCTTGCGAGCAAATCCGTGCGTTGTATCGGATTCGCTGGCAAATTGAACTGATTTTTAAAAACTGGAAAAGTAATTTTGCGTTAGCGAAAGTGACGGGCAAACGGCCTGAACGCATTCAATGCATGATCTATGCGAAACTCCTTTTTATTCTGATCACTACGAAAATCTGTGGTGCGATTCAAAATTATGTTTGGTTCACCTCGCAGCGTGAAGTCAGTTGTTTTCAGGCGGCCAAGCATCTCAAGATCGTGGCCTTGCTGTGGCTTGTCGCCATTGTTCAACACCCTAAAAGCGTTTCAAAACTTCTAACGAACGCCGTAACCTTTATCATGAAAAAATGTCTCAAAGGCAAAAGTAACCAAAGAACATATCCTTTGACTTTGCTCTCAAAAATTCAGCCCGGCTTAGCCTGACACATATGCCGTCAGCACCCTCCCATCTTTGATTCAAAGCTCAAATAAATAGGAAAGCGCTTAGTTCAACGCAGAATTATGCGG
>JBOHQZ010000160.1:0-10155 GCA_050732275.1 bacterium | reverse complement strand
GACAATTGCATCCAAATCCAATTGACTGTTATTCGTCGTAGCCCAAACGGGAACGGCCAAGTCTTTCAAAGGAATGGCAACTTCTATCCAGCCATTCTGATTGGGGCCGTAGAAGAGGCCGTATTGCGCCGGCCATCTCCAAAGTTCGGAGCCGGTCGCGCCCGTCGGCTGGTCAAAAATATCTGCGGTGAACTGCAAACTCTTGACATTGGTGGGCGGCGTTACCACCTTCATCCAGAATCGAACTTCCGTGGCGCCGGTGATATTGACCGGCGTTGCGAAATCGTGCCGGAAATCGGTCCAGGTTCCCCAGGGGAACGCATAATGCCGCAAAGCGACCGTAACTTCCAGAGCGCCATTGCCTTCGGCAACATCGACGAAATTGTCCGCAATCGCGGCCCCGTTGATCGCCTCGGCTTTCGAGACGTTCCAACCGGTTGTATTCGTGTCGAAATTGAGCACGGGAGCCACGCGTTTGGATTTGGTCACGTGTAAATTGTCGATCAGAAAGCGCACGCTGTCGGTGGCGGTGCTATCGCCATGAACGCCAAACCCGAACGCGATCACGGCGCTGGGATCGAACTTGTCATTGTTCGGCGTGTACCACGACGGCCGGGTCAACCGGTTGAATGGAATGACGACTTCGTACCAATCCGTGTTGGCATTGTAAAAAATATCACGATCGCCCAAGCCATTGTAATAGCGCCACAACTCGTCGCCCGTCGCGCCTTGCGGCTGGTCGAAGAAATCACAGGTAAATTGCAGGCCTCGGCGGTTCGTGGGCCGCTCCAAAAGCTTCAGCGAAAATCTGAGCTCGTTCGCGTCTTTGAAATCCACCGGCGCCGGAAAATTGTATTTGAAATCGGTCCACGTGCCCCAGGCAAACGCGTAGTGCCGCAAAGCCACTGTCACTTCCATGGAGCCGTTGCCTTCCACCGCGTCGGTAAAGTTATCGGCAACACTGATCGAGTTGACGTTGGGTTCGGCTAGACCGGTGAGCCAACTGCTTGAGCTGCCGTCAAAACTCAGCACGGGAGTCTGCGCGTACAGGGAGGCGCCGGTCAACAACATGACCACCCAAACGGCAAAAAATCGAATCTTGGTTTTCATAGCCATTTCTCCAAGTTAAGAACTTTAAGGAATAAGTGTTCAGCAATTTTTGGCGAACAGGAACGTTTCTTGGTAAATTATTTCATCACGCCACCTCCTTTTCTAAATTTCACTTCGACACATTTTGCGTTTCCGGCTTATCAGGATTCGTTTTCTGCGGGCTGCAATGACCACCTCCTTCTATTGGTTAATCGTCAAAAGCCGCGCAGCAATTCCTCGTGTCTGAGAGCGTATCTGAGAAGCCACTGACCGGTCACTTTTTGTGCGTAAAATTTCGAGATTTCAACAAATTTAAGTGACCGGTCAGTTTGATTTTCTACTTTCCAGATCAGCTCTGAGTGAAGCCACTTTCAAGAAACCGGCGTTGCGAGTGTTTTCCGCCTACGACCGGAGGCGAAGCTGCCTCTCGCGCACGAGCAGATCGCTTCGGCTCCGCTTTACTACGCCCGGCCAAAAACGCCTCGCCTGACAAACGGTTTCTTTTGGAATCGCTGCCGTTACCTTCTCCCATGATACGGCGCGCCTTTTTTGCCCATGTCGATGCGGAGCACGCGGCGGTTGGAAGCCACCGTGCTGCCGCGATTCATATAAAGGAAATCCCCGTTTCCCCAAACGAGATGCGCGGCATCGGGCTTTAGAAGTCCTTTGTATACCGCTTCCGAGCTGCCATCCGTCCGAATGCGCAAGATGGGATCGGTATGGTTGGTGCCGACATAAATTTCGCCATCCTGCGAGAACGTGAGGGCAAAAAATCTCGCGCCGGCAAATTCGCCCGAATTAGCCCAGTCAAAAACCAGCTCTTCATTTCCCAAATTGCCGGCGGCAGAAAGAATTTGGCTCCGCCAAATGCCGGACTTGGGAATGACCGGATCGGTGCCGAGATAAAGCGCGGCCACATAAACGTAGCCGTTGAAAACTCTCAGCGCGCGAACATCGTAAGCCGGGAATCTGCCGGTGTTCGCCGGCGCGCCGCTGGCGTTTACCATAAAAGCACCGCTTCTATTCCCGGCCGCGAAGATGTTGCCGTTTGCATCAAAATCAAAGGCAAAGGTTCGCGACGGCAAGGTGGAGAAAGGCTGGGAGTCGCCGCCGCCGGCGCCGATTTTGAAAAGATTGCCGAGGCTGCGGTGCAGATAAAGCTCGCCGCCCGGCCCGACGTGCATTTCAATGGCTTGCGGAAAATTGGTCCTGCCAAATTCGGTTTTGTCGCCTTGGGGAGTGATCTTGAGCACAATGCTCACCACCCCCACCCCTCTTAAATCGGCATACACATTTTCGTTCGCATCCACTGCCAGCGCGTACACCAAATCAAGATCCGTGAAGTTGCCATATTCGACGCTGATGGATTTCAAATTATATGGCTTGAATTCAGCGATCGTTACCGCGCCGGCCACCACGACTTTGATGGCCAGATTTTCCGCAATCAGGTTGGGCGGAATCACTTTGATTTCGGTTTTGGCAACACTGATGATTTGCGCCTTCTCGTTGCCGAAATAAACGACGTTGTCCGCCGTCCGCGTCGAAAAGTTGTCGCCGACGATCCTGATCTCGGTAAACCCGGCAAAGGCGGCGCTCTGCGGCTCCACCCGGCTGATCATCGGCGCCGCATTGCTCTGGGCGTTCGGATCGAACACCAGCGGCGCCTCATCATAGCTGCACGCGGAGACAAGAATTAAAAGCTGGTACAGCAGCAGAGAGAGACAATTTTTAAAATTTATTCGTGTCATGGCTTTTCTCCAAACTATCGTGAAAATCGCGCGGTCATGCGCTGCACGCTGTCAAAAACCCCGAACGGCGTATAGGCATAATCGAGCTGCAGCCCGAACTTCGCGAGGCCGAATCCAAACGTCGGGCCATCTTCGTCGTTATTGGTGATATAGCCGCCGCGCAGGGACAGGATTTCCATCAGCTTGTAATCGAGCGCGAAAATAAGCTGCTCCGGATGGTCACGCGGATGCGTCGCATCAATCGAAATCATGGCAGATTGCTTCAAGCCGCCGGGGTTGATGAGGTCCATCACATTCATCGAAATGCCGAGCGAGAAGAGCAAAGGAAGCTGAAATCCCTCCTGTTCAAACTCGATCTCCTGCGAGAAATTTCGCACCGACATACCGAATGTCAAACTTTTCACCCCGGTCTTGAATAACGTGCCAAAATCAAAAGCGATCGGCGAGACCTCATTTTTTACGGTTGTCGTGGTATTTCCCGCGGCCGGGATGACGCTCTCGCCGAGTTCTTGCCTGACCCACTTCACCTGCCCGCCCACCGAAAAGCGGTTGGAAAGCGCTTTGGCGTAACCAATGCCAATGGCGAGAGCGGAAGGCGAGATCACGCCCGTATCTTCGTAGCCCTGCGGATTGTCGGCAACGACCGTCCCCAAAACCTCGCCATAGTCGACGTTTTGCAGGCTAAATCCGAAAACCCCGAAACGGCCATCCGCCGGACGCAGCGCCAAGCTCACCGTGTTGTGATTGATGTCCGTAATCCACTGGTTCTGGCTCACCGAAACATCAAAGAGGCCGTTGAGATTGGCCATGCCCGCCGGGTTGAAAAAGAGCGAGCTGGATTGCAATTCCAGGCTCGTCATGGCGCCGCCCATTGCTCCAGCCTGAGCATCCGAAACCACGCTGAGAAATTGCAAGCCGGCCTGCGCCAGCTTTTTATTCTCCTGGGCCTCAGCCGTCGCCGCGGCGACAAGGCAAACAATCAGCGTGGCGCTCATATATGAGAGAAATCTGTTCATGGTTTGCTCTCCGGAAAGTTTGAAATCTGAGCCATTACCTGATGATAATAAATTTGCGAAAAGCCGTCCGGCCATCAGGCGTTTCAAAGTGCGCGATGTACAAGCCGCTGACCACTATTTGCCGCGAGGAGGTCAGCGAATCCCACAGCTCATCGCCGCTGCCGTCGGTGTGCTCGATGGTTTCGATCAAATCGCCGCGCTCGGTGTAAATTTTAATCATGCACTGCGGCGGCAGGCCGAAGAAAGCGATGCGGTCCGGCGCCTCGTTGCCAAATTGCAATTGGCGCGCGCGAATGTTGAAGGGATTCGGCACCACGCGAATCGCCGCGAGAGCGTCCGCAGCCGGGCGGCGGAGAAAAGCCGGGGCGTTCGTCATCGTGTAAAACTTGCTGCTCACCAACGGCGCGCCGCCGTTTATGCTGCCATCGTCTTTGCTCACGACGTAATAAAAGTAATCAAAGCCGCGCCGGGCCGTGGTGTCGTCAAACGCGTGAACGACGTTCGACCGGTTGCATGAAAAAATCTCAGTGTAAGAGGTGTCCGGCTTGCCGACGGCGCGATAAATTTTGTAGCCGTTGAAGCCGGCCGCAGCAGCGGCGTTGTTGGACCAGCTCAGGCTGATGCGATCGCCGCCGGATTTGACTTCAAAAATGCTCGGCGGCGGCGGCGGCGCTGGAATCGCGTAATTGCTCTTGAAATTTTGAATCGCCCGCCGGTAAGTTTGGTAAAGCGAATCGACGCCGCTTCTGACCCAGGCGTTTTTGAATTGCGTGCGGTCCGTGCTGGTCGAGCCGTTGGGCATGATGAAAGGCGGCGTATTGTCAATCCACTTTTTGCCGATTTCGATGCACTTTTCGCGGCTGAGGCCTGCCACCGCTTCGGCCAACACGATGCGAACGCTGTCTCCGGGCGCGAGCGTATACGGGCCATATCCCTCGCCTTGGGCGTAACCGCCGGCATCATTGCCGACGGCGTCCGCAAAATTCTCGCCGACCAAATCGGCGTGCGTCACCGGCGCGTGGCCTCGGCTCATCGCCTCGTACTTTCTCGTCATCTGCCCCGGGTCGAATTGATTGTTCGTTTGCGGGCCGGTGTCAGAACCAATATACCAGGTTGTGGAAGGCTGAGAGGTATTATCGTTTTTATCGCTCGGCGATTTATCCGCGTGGAGCGTCACCGTCCCCACGTATTTTGCCGAGGTCAACCGTCCGTCCAGGGTATGATATGGCACGCCAAAATCGTCAACCGGGCTTTGGGAATGGCGGCCGTACCAGGAATATTGGGCGCGAAATTCAAACCCTGGCGCGTTCGGGTTGGTGCCGACGGCTTGATTGACGGTATTGCGGCCCCAATCGACATTGTTGGAAGGCGCGAAACCGCGAAAGAAAGATTCCTTGCCGAGGGCGTAGCGGTACTGAAAATAAAGAACCACACCCGTGAGCGTCTTGGGATCGATGGTGCCTCTGGTATCGACGATACCGGTATTTTTTAAAACATATTCGTAGACAAAGTAATTATCGTGGTTCTGCTGGCTGAATGCCATCAGCCGGCGGGTGACCGTCAAGCCGATAGCCGTGTTCATCACATTCACGATCATGCGATCCGCTTTCAGCGTCTCATCGACCTCGTCGACGATGTCATTGAGCCGGTTTTCAGTGGCGGGGTCGCCGTCCACAATCACCGTCGGCGCGCGAAAGCGGCCGATCATTTTGAACGAGACCGGCATGATCTCGCCGGCCGGATCGGCGCCGCGCGTGCCCACGGCGACTACCTTGTGCGGAATGGTCGAGTTCAATTTACGGTCAAAATAATTCGTTGTGCCGATCCACATGGCTTTGCCCGCTATATTGTCCTGCCAAACATACTGCGCCGGCCAGCGCAAGCCGTCGGTCTGTTCGCGCTCCTGACCGGTTCGCCCGATCTCGAGCTCGCTGCCCAGGCTCGAGTACCAACTGTGCAGGTTGCCCACACGCAGCCAGCGAATCTCTTGGGCCGGCTGCGCGTGGGCGGTTTTGCCATTGCTCATCACGAACATCATGCCGGCGGCGCTGATCAGCATGAGGTGATGGGAAAATTTTTTGAAGATGCTCATTTTATCCTCGCTTGTGTTAACGCTCGTCGTTTCGCCTTCAGGCGTCAAACGTTGGCATTAGCTCAAAGCCTTGGGATTACTCAAAGTTTTTTTCCCAATTCCAACGCCCGGCGCCTGAAGGCGCTACTACGAACGCTTAAAAATCGAACGATGCCCTGATACCTAAATACACATCCCGCGGATTCAAGAAATTGAACGAAGTTTGATTCGGCATATCGATGTAAGCCTTGTCATCGATGACTTTTTTCATCCTTCCACTTTCAACTTCCGACCAGCCGCCGTTGAGGAAATTCATGTACTTGCCGCTGCTGCGCTCGTAATAAATCACCTTCGGATTCGGATTTTGCAAATCACCGGCGATGCCGACTCGCACGATCGGTTGATACTCAACACCGTCCTTGCGATAGTCACCGACTCTATCATTGCCGGTGATGTTGTCGTAAGCAACGCTCCTGGGCAAGTGCAGCGAGTTGAAATAATCTTGCTGATCGTTAAAATCGAAAAAGCTGACCAGCGAGAGCCGGTTGGTATTGAGCAGATTGCTGGCATCCATCAAAAACGTGAACTTGGTTTTGCCATAGGTGAAAGCCTTGGTCAGCCGCAAAACCACATTATACCAATCCTTGTTCTGGACATTCTGAGAAATCGAGGGAATGCTCTTGGGATTCCAGGTGGAATAAAAACCGGCGCGCCAGTCGGCGAGAATATTCGCGTTCCACCCGCCGAGAATTTTCAAGCCGAGAACTTTCGGGCCAAAATCATTCGGCGTGTGAAAGGTGATATTGGCGCGGGCATAAGGCTGCGGTTGGGGTCTGTCCTGATAAAGATTCGAGGTTTGGCGGTCGTACCGTCTCTGCTCCGAGGGGTCTTCCCAAATTTGCGCTTTGCCGAAACGGCCGCCGGTAGTCACCTGGTAGGTATAATTGGCAAAACCGCTCAACCATTTGCCCGCGGTCTTGCGTAGCGTCAGCTCGAAGCCGCGAATATCTTCGTAGCTGCTGTTATCGGCCTGAGTATATTGGATGCTGCCATCGGCGCTTATAAAGGTGGTAATGTCCTGCTGATCGGGAATTTGGTCGGTAATATCGTGATAAAATGCCGCCAACTGCAGAAGATAAGTGTCAAACAAGGCGTGATCATAACCTAATTCATAAGAAACCGTTTTGGCAAACGCCAGCTCGGGATTGCCAACATTGAGCGCTTGTCGGAAAGCGCCACGGGAAAGGCGGAAAATCTGCTCATATGTCGGCAATTGTTTGAAATGGCCGTAATTGAAAAAGAGCTTGGAGTTGACCGTAATCGGATGCGAAATGCCCAACCGCGGGCTAAAGGAAGTTTGCGCCTTGGCCGCCTTCGACTCAAATTCAGTCTGGGAATTGTATCTCGAAGAGAAAAAAAGCTTGTTGAAAGGATCGAGATCGATCCACTGCGAGTTGGCATCGCTATAATCCAGGCGCAAACCGGCATTGGCGATAAAGCCCTTGGTCTCGATCTTGTCTTGGAGATAGAGGGCGCCGCGAAACGGAAACCGCCGCCATCTCACGTAATTGTTGCTCTCCGGAAAAACCAGGTTCACCGTGCCGTAATCGAGATTCAGATCGTTGTAAACCAACTCGACACCGGTTTTGAATTGATGGGTGAAATTCACCTGGCTGGTCAAATCGAATTTGAAAGTCGTCGACGAGATTTCGCTGAAATCCCGCGCCGTGCTGGTATGGCCGCCAAACAGGATGCCGTCACCGATGCCGACGTCCGGATTGGGGCTCCAGCCGAAGGGCGCTTCGTCGGCAAAAACGCCCGGGGCGATTTCATGGCGCGGCGTCGTATCGCGCAAACCCGTCGGCGCCGTATCATACTGGCGCGCTACGTACTCGAGACTGGCGTTATAAAATGTATTGGGTTTGAGCGCGTGGGTCCATTTCGCCGCCAGCGAGTGATGATTGACTTCCGCCAGACTATAATAGGAAGTGGAAAAAATCCGGCTCGAGGTCGTGAAGGGGAAAAAATCCACTTGATCGGCGATGTCATAAGTTGATCGGATATAATTTGTGCTCGATACCTGTTCCGTGCCATTGACCGCGACGTTATAGCTTTTTCCCAGCGTGCCGGAAAGAGCCAGTTTTATCGAGGGGCGAATATCCGAAGTCAGTTTCAGCGACCAATCATAATCGAAATAATCATCGCGCGTCAGCGGGATCAACAGCATTTCTCTTTCGTTGCGATAGGAGGCAAAGAAACGCAGATCGCCGAGCTTCTTGCCGATCAACGGCACCGGCCCGCCAAAACCGGCGTCGATGTTGTAATCCGGCTGATCCGTGACCTCACGCTTGCGGTGCTGCCACATGAACAGGCGCTGCGCCGCCGCCGGAGAGAGATCGTTGGCCGGATCGTCGTCGGAGAGCAAACGATCGGAAATGACATTCCAACCATCGAATTTCGGATATTGTCTTTGGGTAAATTCATCCCAGGCGCCGTTTTCAGTACCTGTCCACGCCACGGTGGGATCGAGATAGGGCCGCAGCCACATCGAGTTGGGATCGAAGGGTGAAATGCCGAAGTATTTGGCTCGCGGCGGACTGTACTTCATAGTGATCGTGCCGGCGTAATTGGATTTGTCGCCTTCTTTCGTCACGACATTGACGATGCCGGAACGCACCTGGCCGTATTCGGCGTTGAAGCCGCCGCGCTCGATCGAGACTTCTTGCACCGCGCTCAAGGGAATGCCGGTGATCGGCAGATTATTTCTGGGATCGCGCAGCGTGGCGCCATCCACGAGAAAGAGCGCTTCATCGGCGCCGCCGCCGCGAATCACCAGGCCGGATTCAACCCCGGCTTGCAGACCCACGACTTCCGTTACCGTGGTCAGCGGCAGAACTTGTATCTCCTGGCTGGTGACGGAAGTGACGCTGGTGGAGACGTCTTGCTGCACGACTTTCCTTTCGGCGACAACGGTGATTTCCCCGCCGGTGACGGCTTGCTCTTCCATCGCAAAATCAACCGTCGTCGTCAAATCGATCTGGACGCGCGCGTTGCTGACGACGATCGTGCTGTAGCCGATCATCGAGGCTCTAACCTTGTAGACTCCGGGCGGGACATTCAAGATCGTAAAATAGCCATCGAGATTGCTGGCCGCCCCCATCGTCGTTCCTTCAATGACGATATTGGCGCCGGCCAAAGCATCGCCCGAAGCCTTA
Source organism: bacterium (assembly GCA_050732275.1). Taxonomy (GTDB): domain Bacteria; phylum Zhuqueibacterota; class Zhuqueibacteria; order Zhuqueibacterales; family Zhuqueibacteraceae; genus Zhuqueibacter. The sequence continues at coordinate 1,016 of JBOHQZ010000160.1, read as the reverse complement.
TCGGTAAGCCTTCCGGCGATTTTCCCCGTCGTGCCTGCAATCGCGATCGCGGCGAGCAATAAAGAGAGCAAGCAACAAAGTGTGACGCGGCTGAGTTCTCTGCAAAGCATTTTCAGGCCTCCTCTCTTGGTCAATTCTTAACTATTCAGGCTTGATTTTGGTAAGCGGATTGAGCGGATCAATTTGTTTTATCCGTTTACAAAATTTACAAAAGCGACTTGAATAGTTATGTCCATTTTACATTGGTTTAAACAACCAACTAATAAGCCGGACTGTTAAACATTACTATAATTTCACTCCGGCAACGTCCACGCGGCGTTTGTACAACGCGTTGGTTTCAACTTCTGTCAAAAAAAGCGTTTTCAAATCTTCACCGGCAAATTCGAGATTCGTCGGCTTTTTGCCGGGCGTGGAAATTTTCTGCTTGATACTGCCGTCCGGTGCAATAATATAAACCGCACTGCCGCCATAGTGCGCCACGTACAAATTCCCCTCACTATCGAAAGCAATCCCATCGGGATCGCCACCGGGCAACTCGACAAAAATTTCCTTGTTCGTCAATCGGCCATCCGGTCCGACCGTAAAGCGCAAAATCCTCGCGAAGGCGGATTCACAAACATAAAGCCTTCGCCCGTCGGCAGAAAAGGCGATGCCGTTGGGAAAGCCCAAGCCCTCGGCCAAAATTTGGCCCGTTTGGTTGTCGGCGCTGATCCGAAAAATTCTGCCGTCTAAAATATCTTTGCCATACGTTTTGGGGTCGGTAAAATAAAGATTGCCGGCAGCATCGAAAGCCAGATCGTTGGGCCGGTTGAAAGCTTTGTCGTTAAAGCTGTTCGCATAAATTTCCGTCATTCCCTCGGCGTTTATTTTCAAAATCGCGCCGGCGCCGTAATCGCACGCGAACAAATGGCCGTCACGAAAAGTCATGCCGTTGGTTTTTCCAAAGGTGAATGGTGATTCGCGCGCCGTCAGAAAAGTGTCAGCTCGGCCGTTCGCGAGCTTGGTGATCCAGCCGC
>JBOHQZ010000159.1:0-10173 GCA_050732275.1 bacterium | reverse complement strand
AATCGCATTGCAATCAGGCGATCTGCTCACGCTCTACACCGATGGCATCATCGAAGCGCACGACAGCGCCAAAAAGCAATTTGGCAAAGAAGGGCTAAAAAGGGTATTGAGCAGTTGGCTTGCCTCACGCCATCAAGAACAACCTTCCCTGACCGAGCTTGTCAACGCCGTCTTTGGCCGCGTGCAGCATTTCACCAACTACCAACCGCTGGAAGATGATTCCACGCTCATGGCGGTGGCGATGAAATAGTTTTGTCAGTTACATATCTTCAGCCGGCGAATGTGCAACCCTCTGTTGAGCAATTTGCCATCTTCATTCTTTGAGGCGCTGCCCAGGCCGTTTTTCCCGATTCTGGGCCTACTTCGTCGCCGCATTGCAGGGGTTGAAAACCAGCCTTGGCGAAAAGGTGCTGCTTCTCCAATCACCTCAGCCCTCCCGCTGAAATCATTTCAGACCACCTTGCTCAACGAAATTGCCGCTTTCGCGGAGCCTTTCGCCCTCGTTCTCAAAGACTATCAAGTCATCGAAAGCTCGACGACCCACAATGCCCTCGCCTTTTTGATTGATCATCTCCCGCCGCCTGTTTACGTTGAAACCTTACTGTGTGTTGGCTGGTGACTGTAATATCTTCCAAATCTTATCGCGCACCTCCTGTGCCGAGTCCGAACAGGCTGCGCACCTCCTGATACCACGGCAGCAACACAAACTTGTCAGCGGTGCTGACAACCAGGGTTGGGCGGTGCTGATAGATGGCCTCGTCAATAACATGGACGGAAAGGCCGTCACCCCCGCTGAAATCGCCGTCCTGTTTTCACCAGTCATAATTTTCATGATACTCAATCTGCATTTTGCCTTTTACGGTGTACAATTACGAAGAGGGGGTAATTTATCTAAATTATCCCAAGCTATGCTTCTGAAGCGAAGCTGGCTCGAACCAACTCAAGGCAGACAGCGATGTATCCTGTAAGGAATCAACCCAATTTCATCGTGATCTTGCTGTGGTTTTGTGGAGGAATGTTTCTTATCGCGACTGGTCTTTGGCTATTCGCTATTCTGCTTTTGGGCTTTGTCCTCGTATTTGTTAAAGCGTTTCCCCTATTGACAAGAATACCATACGTCCTTAGAACCATCTTGTCCGATATCACGCATCTAATAAAACTAATTCCTGCAAAGTGCTATAGATCTGTTTTCCTTCCCCTTTTAGCCAGGCTTCCGCAAAACACCCTTTTGCTGAATTGGCAACAAGCCGAACAGGCAGGGGCGCGATACGATGAAAGCAACGAGCAAAGTTCGTTCAAACAATTAGTCCATGCATGGGAAAAAGTCCTGGGAAGCACTGCTCTCTCTCGTCTGGCACTGCCGTTTCGTTTTGGCCTCCTCAATAATAGCTGTGAGACTGTTCTTTGTCGTTTTCAAGCCAGGGGTGATATCAAAGACCTGGATCGCGTCGATCGATTAAGCCATGAATTGGTCAAGCTCACGCCCCCCGGCCATACTGAGCTCCCCACATATCTCAATACTCGCGGGAATGTTCTAGCGACACGATATGGTATTACGGGAACAATTCAAGATTTGAACGAAGCGATTGGTATCTACCAAGCAGCTCTGCAGGCAAATCAAAATGGCAGCCTGCCAAGGCCTGCATGCTTAAATAACTTGGGTACCGCATTACTGGTACGCTTCGATTTTCAAGCAAATCGAAATGATCTTGATCAAGCAATTGCGTGCTTTGAAAATGCGGTGAAACTGAGCGGCTCGGGCTCGCCTTATTTAGCGGGGTCGCTCAACAATCTAGGCATTGGATTTGAGAAACGTTTTGCGTCAGACCAGAATCGAAATATTGCCGATTTGTATGGCGCCACGGAAGCTTATAAAAAAGCCATAAAAAATACTACTCGCCGATCACAAAATTTACCGAAATACTGGCAAAACTTGGGCGGCGCGTTAAAAAGTCTAAGCTCCCATCTTACGGGTACCGGACAACATCTAGACAAGGCTATCAAAGCATTTCGGCAAGCGGCTGACCTGTATTCCGCAAATTCGCCTGAAAGATGTGCCACTCTTATCTGTCTCGCCGATACCTTGCGCTCAAGACATAATTTGTTTAAGACGATAAATGATTTGAATTCGGCGGTTGAAGCATATCGGCTCGCCATCAAAATTGGGAAAAGTGCGGCGTATGTTGAGGTATTGAGTGCTGCGGTTAAATGGGGTGATTGGATGTTTGAATTAAAGATGTGGAACGAGGCCTTAGAAGCATATAAAGACGCCGTAGAGGCAAGCGACAAATTGGTTCACCTGCAATATATCCGCAGCCTCAAGGAAGTCTGGCTGCGAGGAATTCAAGGGTTGTTTTCGCGTTACGCTTTCATTTTAACCAAACAAGAAAGCTTGTCTAATGCGGCAGTTCTGGAAGCAATCTTAAGCTTTGAGAAAGCACATGCACGTCTCACGACAGAGGAGTTGGAAATTCAAGGGCATCTGAATGCACTGCGAGAATCAAATGCGGATCTTTTTGAGCGGTATCATAAAACGACGAAGCGCCTTGAGCAATTTTTCGCTTCCGCAAGAGACCGGCGAACTGAAAGTGCACTTCATATCAGATTTGACTTTGCCTCTACACTTCGCAGCGACCTGGAAAAAGTCATACAAGAAATTCGCGCTCTTCCGGGTTTTAAAGGCTTTTTGTCTTCCCCAACTCGCCACGAGGTGCAATCTGCCCTTACGACCTTGCACAATTCAGAAGCTGTGCTTTATCTCGACGTGACCACTCACGGCGCTTTAGCGCTGATAGCCACTTCGGATGCTTGCAAAATCATTCGAAATGATCATTTCACAGAGGAAATGCTCAATGGGATGATAAAACAGCTCATTGACGATCAAGATGCTTCCAGCTTGCAGCGCGACTTAAAGCCACTTTTGTCACGAATTGGCAAAGGCATAATGAATCAAGTAGCGGAAGTTTTGCACGAGCTCGGCATTGGACATATATTCATTATTCCTTCCGGCAGGCTGGCGCTTTTACCTCTTCATGCGGCATACTGTACAGTCGCAAAAAGCAGCTTTTACTTTACGGATGAGTTCACGGTCTCATACACACAAAGCTTGCGAGTGCTATCTATTGCCGATGGTAAGGCAAAGAGACAAACCACAACCGAGCCCTATCTGGTTGGAATTGGCAATCCTTTGCCGAGTTCTTGCTCAATACCATCAGCAGAGCTTGAGCTCAAAAAAATCTCCACCCTTTTTTCGAATGGGCATCAAGACACTTTTTACCGTGAACACGCAACGAGAGCTAATCTAGTCGGGACCATTGGTAGAGGCAGTTATCTGCACTTCGCCTGTCCTGCTATTTTTGAACCTGAGGCGCCATTACATTCCCGGCTTTGCTTAAGCGGGAAAGATTTGTTGCGCTTGGATGATCTTATCGCAGAAAAGGTCAAGCCTGTGAACGCCAGGTTAGCTGTGCTTTCAGCGTGCAGGAGCGCTGTCAATGATTGCCGCACTCTGCCGGGCGAATTCATCGGACTACCTGCCGGCTTTATGCAGGCAGGAATTCCTGGTGTGCTGGGAACGCTGTGGGAGGTGCATGGTGTATCCACATCTCTACTTGTCATGAAATTTTATGAGTTGCACCTGAGCGGCAAAAACCTGCCGCCATCTCAATCTCTACAGCAAGCTCGAAAGTGGCTTCGCGGTTTGACGGTACGCGAAGAGTCTCGGGCATTAATGCAGTTATATGGATTTAATGAGGACAACATTATGCAGTTTGATAGTGACAGTGACTTAGATTCCTCAAACGGTCCATTCTCAAATCCTTACTATTGGGCTGGTTTCGTGTTTTATGGTGTCTAACGATACAACATCTTCGGCAAGCTGGAGGTGAACAGCTCCGCTTTGCGGGGTGGCCGGCGCCCGCGATTGAATCTGCTGTGATTTCTCCGTTTCCTCCCTCGCACGTAGCCCCAAAAATACCCCATCAAAATACCTCTTTCGGAAGATGCAAATACCACAGGCCGCGCTTTTGGGGTCATCCATAAAGGGCCTTGGTGATCAAAACATTTTGTATCTCCCACCCAATCACAGAAATTGGTTTTCCCACCTCGGTATATAAAATTCCTTTAATCTTGTTGCTTTTTTGTATGAATTTTTTATCATTTCCTTATGTCGTTAAATTCAGGAACTATTCACATGAATCAGAACCTCTCATTCCAATTCGTCAATTACCTCTGGAATCAAACCGAAGCCGGCAAGCTTGATCCGGTTGGCCGGCTCGTTTACCGCTCGAATCTGTTGGGCGCCGATCAGCGCATCACCAATACTGGCGGCGGAAATACTTCATCGAAAATCGCCGAGCGCGATCCGCTCACCGGCCAGTCCGTCGAGGTGTTGTGGGTAAAAGGCTCGGGCGGCGACTTGCGCACTTCGAAGAAAGAAAATTTCGCGTCGCTCTATCAAGAAAAGCTGATGGGTTTGCAACCGATTTACTTGAAGTCGGAGAAGCGTGGGCCGAAGACCGAGAGCGAAGATGCGATGGTTGGTTTGTACCCCCATTGCACTTTTAATCTCAATCCGCGGCCGGCTTCGATCGACACGCCGCTGCATGCGTTCATTCCCTGCAAGCACGTCGATCACATGCATCCGAACGCCGTCATCGCCATTGCCGCGGCTAAAAATGCCAGGAAGCTCACGCAAGAAATTTACGGCGATGAAGTGATTTGGACGCCGTGGCAGCGGCCAGGGTTCGATCTGGGATTGAAGCTGCAAGAAATTTGCAAACAATATCCCCGCGCCAAAGGCGTCATTCTTGGCCAGCACGGCTTGATCAATTGGGCCGACGACGATCGCGAATGCTATGAGCTGACGCTTCGCCTCATCGAACGCACGGCGCAATATATCGAAGAACGTGACAAGAGGGAGAAGACATTCGGCGGCGCGAAATATCGCGCGCTTCCATCGGTTCAACGCCACGAAATGTTCGTGCAAATTTTACCGTGGTTGCGCGGTCAGGTGAGCCAGCAACGGCGCTTCGTCGGTACTATTCAAGACGATGACGCGATGCTGCGTTTCGTAAACAGTGTCGATGCGCCTCGTCTTGCTGAGCTGGGCACTTCATGTCCCGATCATTTTTTGCGGACGAAAATCAAACCGCTATACGTCGATTGGAATCCGCAAAGTGGGTCGCTTGCAGATTTGAGAAACAAACTCACCGCCGGTCTCGCAAAATATCGGCAAGATTACGCGGACTACTACAATCGCTGCAAGCATGCCGATTCGCCGGCAATGCGCGATCCCAATCCGACGGTCATTTTGATCCCGGGCCTCGGTATGATCGCTTGGGGCAAAGATAAAAGCGAATCGCGTGTCACGACAGAATTTTACAACTGTGCGGTGGAAGTTATGCGCGGCGCGGAAACGATTGACGAATATGTTGCCCTGCCGCAACAAGAGGCTTTTGATATCGAATATTGGCTGCTCGAAGAAGCGAAGCTGCGCCGCATGCCGCCGGAAAAGGAATTGGCGCGGCAAATCATTGCCGTTGTCGGCGCCGGCAGCGGCATCGGGAAAGAAGTCGCGCACCGGCTCGTCAAAGAGGGCGTGCATGTTGTGAGCGTCGATCTCAACGCCGAAGCCGCGAAGACAACGGCGCAAGAGATCACCGACAAGCATGGCGTCGGCATCGGCGTGGCCGGCACCGGCATTTCCAATTGTGGCCCGGCCATCGGCTTGGCAGCGGACATCACCAAACGCGAAAGCATTCGCACGATGCTGAATGACATCATTTTGGCCTACGGTGGTCTTGATTCGGTGGTGGTAACCGCGGGCATCTTTGTGCCGCCCGATCTCACCGGCCATATTCCCGATGACAAGTGGGCGCAGACGTTCTCCATTAATGTTATCGGCGCTTATTTCGTTGCCGATGAAGCCGCTCGCATTTGGCAGGAGCAGGGATTGACAGGTAATCTGGTGCTGACCACCAGCGTCAATGCAGTCGTCTCCAAAAAAGGCAGCCTTGCTTATGACACCAGCAAAGCCGCGGCCAATCACCTCGTGCGCGAATTGGCGCTTGAGCTTGCACCATTGGTGCGCGTCAATGGCGTCGCGCCGGCCACGGTGATTGAGGGAAGCACGATGTTCCCGCGCGATCGCGTGATGGCCTCGCTGACGAAGTACAAGATTCCTTATGCAGAAACCGAATCGGCCGAATCGCTGCGGGCAAAGCTGGCGCAGTTCTACTCGAGTCGTACACTCACGAAGCAGCCGATTACGCCCGCGGATCAAGCGGAGGCGATCTTTTTGTTATTGAGCAACCGGCTCAGCAAAACGACGGGTCAGATTTTGAGTGTGGATGGTGGTTTGCACGAAGCGTTTTTGCGATAAACAACGCAACGGATAAAAGCTTTCTAGCCGTTGCGTTGTTTCAATCCGTTGGGGTAATTTTGTTTTATTCACTTGTCGGTTTGAGGTAAAGCTTCGCTGGATAGTTACGACAATAGTTTTGCCCAAAATCGTTTTGCCTTTTTAGCATACCTGAACAGTTACAAGGAGAGCAGGATGAGAAAAATCATCGTCACCTTTTTGACTATCGCGCTTTTGGTGTGTGCCTCGCGGCCCGGTCTGGCACAAAATACAAAACTCAAAATCGCTGTCATTCCCAAGGGCACGACGCATCTGTTCTGGAAATCCGTCGAAGCCGGCGCGCGCAAAGCGGGCGAGGAATTGGGCATCGAGATCATTTGGAAAGGGCCGCTCAAAGAAAACGATCGCGCCCAGCAAATCGCCATCGTCGAGCAATTTGTCACCGAGGGCGTTTCGGGCATCGTGCTGGCGCCGCTGGACGATGCCGCACTTGTGCGTCCCGTCAGCACCGCTGGCCAGAAAAAAATTCCCGTGGTGATTTTTGATAGCGCGCTCAAAGGCGAAGCAGGCAAAGATTTCGTCAGCTTTGTTGCGACCAATAATAAAAAAGGAGGAAGTTTGGGCGGTGAACAACTTGCCAAATTACTCGGTGGCCAGGGCAAAGTCATTTTGTTGCGTTATCAAATTGGCTCGGCGAGCACGGTTGAACGAGAGGCCGGTTTCGTCGAAGCCATTGGCAAGAATGCAGGGATTCAAATAATCTCGGAAAATCGCTATGCCGGCGCCACCGCGGGCGAAGCCAAAACCGCCAGCATGAACATGCTGGACAAAATCAAGGAAGCCAACGGCATCTTCTGCCCGAACGAATCCAGCACCTTCGGCATGTTGCTGGCGCTGCGGCAGACGAATCTCGCCGGGAAAATAAAATTCGTCGGCTTCGACACCTCTCCCCCGCTCATCGAGGCGTTGGAGAAAGGCGAGATCGACGCTCTGGTCGCGCAAGATCCGACGCGCATGGGCTACGAGGGCGTCAAAACTCTCGTCGAACACATTCGAGGCAAACAGGTTCTGACGGTCATTGATACCGGCGTGCGGCTCATCACGCGCGATAATCTCAATGACCCTGAAATCAAAAAACTGCTCGGCAGACCGTAGAGAAAATAATCGCTCACGGAATTGGAACGGCTCACGGAAATAAATCATCAAAATGTTTTGCTTCCGCGACCTGTTCCGTTTCCGTGACCCAATTTTCCCTGGCCTGCGGCAGGGCAGGCTTTGTTTTTCTACAAAAATTTCACTTTAAAAAAGCAAGGTTGAACAATGAAAATAAAATGGATTGGACTCGCCATGTCTCTGATCGCAACAATGGTTGCAAGCGCCTGGGCGCAGGGCACCGCAAGCGCGCCGATTTTCGGTGAAGATTTGGCTTTTCTGCGAAAACACACCGAAGTGGTCGTGCTTTCCGATAAAACGGATGCCATGCAAGTGGCGGTCGTGCCGACATATCAATGCCGTGTCATGACCAGCACTGCGGATGGTCCCAAAGGAAACAGTTTCGGTTGGGTCAACCGCGAGCTTATTGCCTCCGGAAAAATTCAGCCGCATATCAATGTATTCGGCGGTGAAGATCGCTTCTGGATTGGGCCGGAAGGCGGGCAGTTTTCCGTATTCTTTGCAAAGGGAGTTTCGTTTGATTTGGAGCATTGGTTCACACCACCCGCCATTGATACCGAGCCGTTCGAGCTTGTCAGCAAGAGCCGGGATCGCGTTCACTGCCGGCGACAAATTCACCTGACCAATTATTCCGGCGCCACATTCGATCTTGAGGTGAATCGCGAAATTCATCTGCTCACACGCGCTGCCATTCAACAACACCTCGGCATGGGGCTCAAGCCGGACATTAAAGTTGTTGGCTTTGAATCCACTAATAATATGAAAAACACCGGCGACCGCGCTTGGTTAAAAGAAACCGGCTTACTCTCAATCTGGATTCTCGGCATGTTCAACGCCTCGCCGGCAACGACAGTGGTGGTTCCATTCAAGCCCGGCGCGGATTCGGAATTGGGACCGGCGGTGAACGATGCATATTTTGGCAAAGTTCCGCCGGATAGGCTGGTGGTGAAAGACGGCGTTCTGTTTTTCGCGGCGGATGCCAAACATCGCAGCAAGATTGGGATTTCACCACGCCGCGGTAAGCCGGTGCTGGGTAGCTATGATGCCGTGCATCACGTTCTGACTCTGGCGCAATTCACCCTGCCGGAAGGTGCGACCGATTATGTAAATTCGATGTGGGAGAGGCAAGATGAACCATTCAGCGGCGACGTCGTGAACAGTTACAATGATGGCCCTCCGGCTCCCGGGGCGGCGCAGCTCGGTCAGTTTTATGAATTGGAGACTTCGTCCCCTGCCCTGTCGCTGCAGCCCAAGGCCAGCGCCACGCATCGGCATCGCACGATTCATCTGCAAGGCTCGGAACGTGATCTTGATGCGGTCGCGCGTGCGACACTTGGGGTGGGCATAGAGGAGATCAAAAATGGATTGGAAAAAGGCAAGAAATAAAAGGCAAAACTATTTGGGGCAAAATAATTACAGCATTTGTCTCATACTCATCTCAAATAGGTTTTTTAATAGCTTGCCCAAAATCGTTTTGCTTTGATGAGTAACTCAACATTTATGTTGAGATTCAGTTTACAAGAGCCTACGCTAGTTTTCAGACAAGTTGAAACCTGGAGCCCTTCTAGCAGCATTAAAATTCAAGAAAGTTTCCCCAACGGAAAAACTTTTTACAGTTGGGTTCATCAATCCGTTGGGGGCCATAAAAAATTTGGAATTTTTTCAGAATTTTGCTGTGCAATGGCATAAAGTTGGTTAATGTACGACTTCAAAATAACGCAAAAAGCGCAACATGAATGTTGCATTACGAATGACTGAATTCATCCCCCGCCTGCAAATGCAAGGCATCCGCAAGCGCTTCGGCGCAACCGTTGCGCTGGACGACGTGGATATTTCCGTTGGCGCAGGAGAAGTTCTTGCACTCGTTGGCGAAAACGGCGCGGGCAAGAGCACACTCATGAAGGTGCTCTCCGGCGCGCATCAACCTGATGCCGGCGAGATCTGGCTGGAGGGCCAACCGTATCATCCACGCGATCCGCACGAGGCGCGTGTGGCGGGTGTGGCCATGATCTACCAGGAACTGTCGCTCGCATCGCATTTGTCCGTGGCCGAGAACATCATGCTCGGCATGGAGCCGGCGCGATTTGGTCTCGTTCGTCGCGAGGAGATGCGGCAGCGTGCATTGGAGGCGCTCGCGCAGCTCGGCCACTCCGACCTCCGTCCCGAGCTTCGCGTCGCCCAGCTTCCTCTCGCCACTCGACAACTTGTCGAAATTGCCCGCGCCATCGTCGTCGGTTGCCGCGTGCTCGTGCTTGATGAACCCACCAGCAGCTTAACAACTGAAGACATTCACAGACTATTTGCTTTGGTGCGACGTCTGAAACAGCAAGGCCACGCCATCATTTTCATCTCGCACTTTCTCGAAGAAGTAAAAGAAATTTCGGATCGTTTCACCGTGCTGCGCGATGGCAAAAGCGTCGGCGAGGGCGAAACCGCTGCCGCGTCAACGCAGAAAATTATCGCGCTCATGGTTGGTCGAGAGGTGAAAGAGCTTTATCCTCGCTCATTGCGCACGCCCGACGAAGTTGTGTTGCAGATCAACGATTTATCCGGCAGGTTGAAACCCACCTCTGCGTCGCTGGCGCTACATCGCGGCGAGGTGCTTGGCATCGCCGGACTCGTTGGCGCGGGACGGACGG
>JBOHQZ010000158.1:0-10190 GCA_050732275.1 bacterium | reverse complement strand
CAATCTTTTGGTTGCCGGCCTTTCCCAAAAAATGATTGCCGACAAGCTTTTCGTTAGTCCCTTGACGGTTCCCACCCACATGAAAAACATTTACGCCAAGCTGCAAGTCCACTCGCGCACCGAGGCCGTCACCAAGGCGTTGAAAGAAAATCTCATTTAGATTCCGCGGATTATTCGATTTGCGGGGCCATTTCTTCGAAATTCCCACATCAATCGGCTCTTTAACCGCGAATAAGCGCGAATTCACGCGAATAAAAAAATATTAGCGTGCATTAACGTTGATTCGCGGTTTAAAAATGTTTGCCAAAAATCTAGATTTCACTTAATAGAAACTAACTTTTTCCCATGAATACCTAGGTGACTGCGAAACGGCAGTATACCAAGAACATGGTATGGCGGGTTTAAAGAAAAAATTTTAAGTTTAATTTGTAGAAGCGTATGAACTCACTCCCCGACTCCTCTCTTGAAAAGAGCAGGGGGCGTTTCTTGGTTGAAATCGAGCGAATTGAGTGTAAATCCCGATTGATTCCCCCCTTCTCTTTCTAAGAGAAGGGGGACAGGGGGGATGAGTTCAAGGGCCAACTGCCACAATGGGCACTTTCTTAATTTAGCTTAACATTGTCAAAATAGATAGAAACAGTTTTTTTATTCAACATGTTCAAATCAAAACGGGAGGTCTTTATGCAACTGGAGAACAAATCCATTCGCCATGTTCAACCATCGAACGCGTGTTGGAAAAACTTGAAGCAGGGTCCCAGCAGCTTGGTGCGACGTTTTTGGGTTTTAAGCTGCCAGCTCTGGTTTATTTTTGGCTTCACTGCTTTGGCGTTGGCCCAACCGGGCACGATCACCACAGTGGTGGGAACGGGCGTGGCCGGCTTTTCCGGCGATGGCGGGCCAGCCACCGCCGCAACAATAAATAGCCCTAGAGATGTGTATATCGACGGAGCCGGCAACCTCTATATCGCCGACTTCTTTAACCATCGTGTTCGCAAGGTGGATGCCAGCGGTATTATTACGACTTTTACCGGAACGGGTACGGCTGGCTTTTCTGGTGATGGCGGGCCGGCCATTTCGGCAAGATTGAACTTCCCGAATCACATAGAAGTAGACGGAGCGGGAAATGTGTATATCTGCGATCAGGTCAATGATCGTATCCGCAAGGTCGATGCCGGTGGCACTATTACGACTTTTGCCGGAACGGGTACGGCTGGCTTTTCCGGAGATGGCGGGCCAGCCACTTCGGCAAGATTAAACGAACCGAGCGATGTATTACGGGATGGGGCCGGCAACTTTTATATCGTCGATCGGCTCAATCGTCGTGTCCGCAAGATAGATACCGGTGGCATTATTACGACAATAGCAGGAACGGGTGCCGCTGGCTCTGCCGGAGATGGCGGGCCTGCCACTTCAGCACAATTGAACGAACCTGTTCGGGTGATATTGGATGGTGTTGGCAATCTATATATCAGTGATCGAGCTGCCAATCGGATTCGAATGGTCAATAGCAGTGGCATCATTACGACAGTGGCGGGAACCGGTGTAGCCGGCTTTTCCGGAGATGGCGGGCCGGCTACCTTGGCGCAATTTAACGCTTGTAATAGTGTGGGGATTGACGGGTCGAATAACCTTTATATTGTCGATCAGAATAACGACCGCATTCGCAAAGTTTTTGCAGATCCGCCCATCGCCGACGCCGGAGCGGATCAAGAAATTTGTGCGGGCGCGTCTGTAACTCTTGGCGCGATGCCGGCTTCCTCCGGCGGCACACCGCCTTATTCCTTTAGTTGGACGGCGTCGCCATCCGACCCTTCTTTAACTTCGCCCACGGACGAAAATCCCACGGTTTCGCCCACCGTCACCACGACTTACACACTAAAAGTAATCGACGCTGACTTGGCGACACACACAGATGATGTCACTATAACGGTCAATTCGTTGCCAACCGCGACGGTGAGCGGCGATGCGAGCATTTGTGCAGGCAGTTCGGCTACGCTCACTGCGGCGCTGACTGGCACCGGGCCGTGGAATATCACTTGGTCGGATGCTGTCACTCAAAGCGGAATTGCGAGCAGTCCGGCAACTCGTGTGGTGAATCCGGCGAGCACGACGACTTACACGGTGACTTCGATTTCGGATGCGAACTGTACCGGAACTTCATCGGGCAGCGCAACGGTCACGATCAATCCGTTGCCCACCGCAACCGTGAGCGGTGATGCCAGTATTTGCGCCGGCAGTTCGACGACGCTCACGGCAACGCTCACAGGCACCGGGCCGTGGAATATCACTTGGTCGGATGCGGTCACCCAAAACGGAATTGCGAGCAGTCCGGCAACTCGCGTGGTGAATCCGGCGAGCACGACGACGTACACAGTGACTTCGATTTCGGATGCGAATTGCACCGGAACTTCCTCGGGCAGCGCAACGGTAACGGTCGGAGGCAATGGCGCGCCTGTTATCACCGTCGTTGCACCCATGAGCATCTGGTCGCCCAACCATAAATATGAGACCATTACCATTTCCCAATGTGTGGTTTCAGTGCAAGATGGCTGCGGCGGCAGCATTCCGGCAAGCAGTGTGGTCATCACGAAAGCGACCAGCGACGAGCCTGATGATGCGCCCGGCGGCGGCGATGGCAACACGGTCAACGACATCGTGATCGCGGGCGATTGCAAATCGGCGCAACTGCGCAGCGAGCGGCAGGGCAGTGGCAACGGTCGCGTTTACACCATTCATCTGTCCGTGAAAGACGGCAACGGCAATATCGGAACTGCAACTTGCTTGGTGACAGTGCCGAAGAGTCAAAATGGAAATCCCGCCATTGATGATGGGCCGGCTTATACGGTGAATGGCAGTTGCGGCAGTTCCTCGGCGAAAATTGCCGGCGCCTCCTCAATTGAAAGCTCCTATGAAGTGGCGCTGCCGGAAAGCTATGCGCTGGAGCAGAATTATCCGAATCCATTCAATCCAGCCACGACGATCAGCTTTGCGTTGCCCGAAGCCGGAAGAGTGACGCTGAAAGTTTATTCGGAAACCGGCCAGCTTGTACGCGCATTGGTTGACGGAGAGATGAATGTGGGACGCTATGAAATCAGTTGGGATGGCCGCAATCAGTACGGCCATGCCGTTGCGGCTGGTGTTTATTTCTATCAGCTTGTGGTGAAGCGCCAGAGCGGCGAAACAGCTTTCATTCAAACCCGGCGTATGGCATTTGTAAAGTGAAATATAAGCGTCAGGCGTAAAGCGTGAAATAACGTTTACGTTTTACAAAAGAAAGGCCACTTGTTCGCAGCGTCGAGCAAGTGGCCTTTTTTATTTTTCGATTTTTCTCTTTTCTTTTGTCCCAGCTTTCCTTAAATTAATAAACTCAATAAAATTTTCGGACAACTTGGTCTTACAACAAGGGAGCAGCCTATGAGAGCACAAGATTTCAGCACGGTCAGTCAAACCACATTTCCATCGGCGGCGCACATGATGGAAAAATTCATGAAAACGCAAGAGTACATTCAATTAGAAGAACGGCACGGCGCGCATAATTATCATCCGCTCGACATCGTCATTCAACGCGCGGAAGGTGTTTGGGTTTACGATGTCGAGGGCAATAAATATCTCGATTTTCTCAGCGCTTACTCAGCGGTGAGCCAGGGACATTGCCATCCGCGTATTTATCAGGCGATGGTGGAGCAGGCAAAAAAATGTACGCTCACCTCGCGCGCGTTTCGCAATGATCAGTTGGCTTTGTTCTATAAAGAGCTTACCGAGCTATGCGGCATGGAGATGGCGCTGCCCATGAACAGCGGGGCAGAGGCCATTGAAACCGCCGTCAAAACCGCGCGCAAATGGGGCTACGAAGTAAAAGGCGTGCCGGATAACAAGGCGGAAATCGTTGTTTGCGAAGGCAATTTCCACGGCCGCACCACCACGGTCATTAGTTTCTCGACCGATCCCGAGTATAAAAAACATTTTGGCCCATTGACACCGGGATTCGTGTTTGCGCCTTTTGGTGATGCGAAAGCATTGGAAAAAGCGATCACGCCGAATACGGTTGCGTTCTTGGTGGAGCCGATCCAGGCCGAAGGCGGTGTGCTCATTCCGCCAGCAGGTTATCTCGCCAAAGTCAGTGAAATTTGCCACAAAAATAATGTGCTCGTTCTGTTCGATGAAATTCAAACCGGCTTGGGCCGCACCGGCAAAATGTTCGCGTATCAGTACGATGCAGGAGCGAAACCGGATATGTTGATCCTCGGCAAAGCGCTTTCCGGCGGATTCTATCCGGTGTCGGCGGTGGTTGCAAATAGTGAAACGCTCGGCGTGTTTCAGCCGGGCCATCACGGCAGCACCTTCGGCGGCAACCCATTGGCTTGCGCGATAGCACGCGAGTCGCTGCGCGTTATTATTGATGAAAAGCTCGTGGAGCGTTCCGCCGAAATGGGTCATTATTTCCGCGAAAGATTGCAAACCATCAAGAGCAAACACGTCAAAGAAGTGCGCGGCCGCGGCTTGCTCATCGGTGTCGAATTGAAACCCGAGGCCGGCGGCGCCCGGCGGTTTTGCGAGGCGCTGAAAGAAGAGAAGTTGTTGTGCAAAGAAACGCACGAGCACGTGATTCGGTTCGCACCGCCGCTCGTCATCACGCGCGAAGAATTGGATTGGGCGTTCGACCGCGTGAAAAAAGTTTTGGAAACCACGCCGTAATGCAGACTGCCCGTCTGCAAACACAGCGACGAAGAGGGCGGAGACGATTTGGTCAGGGACGCCGCTGCCGCCCTCCGAAACTTACCTGATTTTTCACGGAGGAAAAGCCATGAAAAATTATTTGGGTTTGCTTTTTGTTTTTTTCTTTTTTCTGTTGTGCGGCTGCTCGTCCGCTCCGCCAACCATCGCCTTGTTGACCGACTACGGCACGCACGATCATTATGTCGGCGAGCTGCAAGGCGTCATTCTCTCCATCAATCCCAAAGTGCAATTGGTCACGATCACGCACGAGATTCCCAGTTACGACATTCGGGAAGGCAGTTATATTCTGGCGACAGCGGCGCGTGATTTTCCGCCGCGGACGATTTTTGTTGCCGTGGTCGATCCCGGCGTCGGCAGCAAGCGCCGCGCGGTTATTCTCGAGACGGCGGACAAAAAGTTTTTTGTCGGTCCGGACAACGGCCTGTTTACCGACGTGATGCGGACGATGGACGTGAAGCGCGCGTTTGAAATCACCAACGTGCTGTGGTATCGTACCAGCGCCATTTCTTCGACCTTTCACGGCCGGGAAATTTTTGGACCGGCTGCTGCGCATCTCGCCGCCGGCGAAAATGTCGAAAGCGCTGGCCGGCTCATCACCGATTTGCAAAGGTTCAAGCGTTCGGAAGTCGCATTCAAAGACGGCAGGGTCCGCGGCGAAATTTTGCACCGGGACAGGTTTGGCAATTTGATTACCAATATTGCGGCACCCGTACTTGCGAAAGCCGGTTGGCGCACTGGCATGGATCTGGATTTCACCGTCGGGTTCCAGACGGCGAGGGCGAAATTTGGCGATCGCTACAATTCGGTGCCTAAGGGCGATTTCGTTATGCTGTTGAACAGCCAAGGTTTGCTCGAGATCGCCCGCAATCTAGATGCGGCGGCCTCTATTCTTGGCGCGGCTGCGGGCGATACGGTGGAGGTTCGCACGGCCGGATCATCACCGGCCAACTCAACCGAGGATACCGCGAAAACTGCGCCGGTGAAGGTTGTCTCGCCGACGACAAAAAGCTGATGGTGAAGCGGCAAGCTGGAAACGGGAGGGGAGGGCATGAAAGTAATGAGAGAGGCCGCGCTAATCAAGCGATAGCGCGAGTGATATGACTTCGGTTTTGTGATGCTGCGTTTGGACTTCAAGCCAGTCAATTTCCCACAATTTGATTTTGCCGCGCGCGTGCGGCGTATCAGGGTCGCGAAAATGAATGAACGCCGGAGATTTCGGGACGCCGATAATTTTGCACCCGTCGCTGCAGTGAATTTCAAACTTATTGGCCCACAAGAACTTTCGCAAAGTCACGACTTTTGACACATTTTTGATCTGTGCGACGTTGCTCAACGCAATTCGTGACACGCCCAAAGCCGTTTTGAAAACCAACTCTGTATCTTGCGCGTGCAAGTGAACTTCAGAGCCGTCGAATAGCTTCGTGCGAATGTCCAACAGTGGCCTGGCGGCATGCTTACCGTTATGATTGCCAAATAGCATAGATGATTTAACCTCCAATTAATTGAGTGCCGCTGCCACCTAAAACCTGGAACATTATAGCATTGAAAAAATGGCCTCCAATTGTTCCACGCCGGACTTCAATAGAAAGCCTGGATTACGCCCATAGCTTTTGATTCCCACCGAAAAGAAATTCGGCTCGCCGGTTTGTAAATCCCTGGGGTTTATTTCAATTTTAGCCAAACAATCCGTGATGTTCGTGAGCGCGCGGTAAAGCCCGGCAACACCTTCGCTTACACCGGAAAATTCAGCCGACAGCTCACGCAGCATCTCTAAATTCGGCCGATAGCCAGTGAGCGCAATGATCTCTTCAACCTCAACTTCATCAAAATTTCGCCCGATTTTAAGTTTTACTTTTAAAGAATTGTGAGCTTCAACCAGAGCTTCAAGAGTGGTGCGGCGGAGAATACGTGTATTTTTCGGTGAATTACAGGCAATTTCATTCGCGGTCTGAACCACTTTCTCCCGTTCCGATAAAGGATCATCTGGAGCTTCAAGAATTGGTTTAGTACGGTCAGTACGAACTGCCCAAATAACTTGCGTTGACGGCTCCCGTTTGATGATATTGTTGAGAGCGATGGCAGCATGTGCGGCAGAGTGGCCGTGGCCGATGAGCAAGATTTTTTTCCCCGCATAGCGTTGGAATTCACTACCATCAAAATCGTGTAGATGCCGTATGAGCCGTTTTCCCAAATGGCGTTCGCCGGGCGCCGGCATGCCGGAGGCTCCTGCCCAATTCGGTTGGCCATAAACGCCGCTCGCATCAAACACGAGATCGGCCTCGAAAATGCGTTCGCAGCCTTCGACATCTTCCGTGAGAATGCGAAAGGGGCGCTCAGTTCGCAACGGATGATTGGGTAATCCCATTTTGCCAAGACCCGCACGCGCAATAGATACGACGCGATGACCACAATGAATTTTTTCCTGTAACTCCGGCAATCGCGACAAGGGTTGCAGCACGGTTTCAATAAACTCACCACCTGTCAGGATCGCATCGTCGGCTGGAAGTTGATTTCCAGAGAGCGCTTGCCGAACTCGCAGCGAAATATTCATGCCGAATGGTGAGAAGAAACGCACGTGTTGCCACTGTCGAATGTTTTCACCAATGTGCCCGGCTTCGAGCAGGGTTACCTCAAAGCCACGATCGAGCGCGCGCAATGCGATTTCAAAGCCCATCGGTCCGGCGCCAATCACAACTGCGCGTTTTTTGTTCGTTGTGGTGAGCATGATCGTTCCTTGTTTATAAAATATGAGCTTGGAGTAATGGATTGTTGGATTGCTGAACCCCAGCGCTCCATTACTCCATCAATCCACCACTCCATCAATCCAACGTTTCATTCCCGCGCTTGCACATTCAACGATTGAATATGGTGCACCAACGAACTGCCGGCGCGCAGCGAAGCGCCGACGTGAACGGCCTCTGCCATTTGTTCGGGCGTTGCGCCTTCTTTCTGCGAGCCGGCCGTCCACGCATCGATGCAATACGGGCATTGCAAAATGTGAGCGACCGACAAGGCGATGAGCGCTTTGGTCTTTTTGTCCAGCGCGCCGTCTTGATGGCATTCGTTATACCAATCCAGCCACATTTTGAACAGCTTCGGCTGTGGGCCGCCGACTTCGCCGAAACGGGCGAGATCTTCAACGTGATAATAGCCTGCCATGTTTCCTCCTTGTGGTTTGAATTAATTTAAAATGATTAAATTTGACGATTCCGCTGGTTGCTATCTATCTATTCACAATTTGAACGAGATTGTTTTTGGCTTGTAATGATCGGATAGAACGTCCCCGCGCACCAGGGGTTGATCTTCCACAATTACACCGAGATTTTCTGCGGAATATCATCAAAGCCGCCCAAAAAATTTCTCGCGCCCGAAAGAATGGCGTAGAAATTATGAAACGGCTCGCGTTTCCAGATGCCCTTTTGCATTGCGCGCTCTCTGGCACATTTATAGAAATTGAACAATCAGCGCAAACCGCAGCGAGAAAATGCGGCTGACTGAAAATGAATTTTTAAAACCACAATTTAGTGATGAATTAAAACGGTAGGAGGAGCTTTTTGATAACGCAGACGGTCGATATGGTGGGAGAGGAGAATAGAGTGTTGCGCAACGGAAAAATGATCTTGCGAATGTGAAAGCTTGCCGGCGAACCGCTTGAGGAATATTAAAGAGGGTAAGCGGCGACTGGCGGTGATGAGATCGAAAGCTGTGTCGATATCGGCGTGCTTGCGAAGAATGCAAATTGAAATATCGAACGTGTTTGCGGCGCGCGACAAATCTGCAAGAACGATAGCGGTTTGCCAATGGCAATCTTCAAAGGCGCGCAGGACCGTTGTTAAGTCTCTTTGATGAACGCCGATGAGATAAACGCCGCCGTCAGTTGCCGCGCCGAGCACGAGAGAATGTGAGGCCAGTTTCTCGAACGTCGTTTGCAAGTCGGACGCGGTCAGCTCGAGACAATCATTGCCAACACAAACGACTTCTTCATAACCAAGCGAAAAAGCTTCGGAAATCGCCGCGGTGAATTTTTCACCGAACGAAGCGCCGTGTTGCGGCAAGACAGCAGTGATTTGTGACGAAAATCGGCTGAAGTTGTACGTCGGCTCGTCGGCCGCAATGATGATCGGGCAAGAAAGCCGGCTCGATTGTTCGAGTACATGGCGCGTAAATGATTCATAAAGCGCCACACGCTCGGCAAATGACAAACGTTCGGAGAGCGGCTTGCTTCGCGCTTCGTTTTCCGGTGAGCGCGTAAAAAGAAGAATTGCGCGTTTGGATGATTCGGGAGAAGTCTTCAATATTTTCCTCGGCTACGTTCCTTTCCGGGCAGAATTTCCAAACAGGTTGTCCACCAGCCGGTAAGCACGGTTTCAATAAATTCTTTGGGCAATTTTTCTTCGGCCATTTCTTTGGCCAAGCGCTGATGATCGTATTCCAATAGTCGAAACTCGACTTGCAGCTCCGGCGTGAAATCGATGAGCGTATACCAAACATTAGTGTGCCCATCATTCTCAGGCCGGCCGATGACGCCGACGTTGACGAAGAGTTTGTTGTCTCGTAACCGGCGCTGCCATTTAATTCCTGTATGTGTCGTGCAAATCAGATCTGCTTCGTAATCATAAAAAAGCTTTTTGAGAAAATGGGCCGGCGTCGTCGTTTCCCAAAGAAATTCATTCGTGCGGCGAGGTGATCCGTGGCAAAGCAGAACGCGTTTACCGAACGATTCAAATCGAATGAAAGGAGGGAGGGCTTTTTGATAAGCCTTGAATTCACGCGAGGTGTTGGCTTGAGTATAGTCGTAACTGATCTGCGCAAAATAATTGTCGCGTGGATCGGTGTAGCCGCACTGACAGTCATTGCGATCGTTGCCGATGCTATTATCGTAATTGCCTTGCACGACGCGAACTTTGCCCTCGACTAACAGAGGGTAAACCCGATTCGGATGCGGCCCGAACGCGCCGAGGTCGCCGAGACAGAAAATATCGTCGACGCCAAGTGGATTCACTTCTCGGAGTAAAGCGCTTAAAGCGAGGTAGTTGTTGTAAACGCCGCCGAAAACGCAGATGCGGCGATAATTAGTTCTTCCAAAATCCATGAGCTTTTTATGATGCTCACAGAATTAGAACTCTCACGAAAAAATCGAAACTGTCATTCCGTAGGAATCTTTTTTTTTTTTGAATTCAAGGCACCTTGTTAGTAGCAAAAAAGATTCTTCCAGAATGACATTTAATTTGATTTCTCATTTCCGTGAGAGTTCCTTTTCCGTGTCCTAATTCAATTATTTTTTCGTTGCCGTTCCCCCTACGGGCGTAGCCTTTTCGTTGCAAGTTACAAGCTTTTACTGTTCGTCTCTAGCCGGCGCAAAGTTGCTGCAAATGGCGCCCGCGAGATAGCACGAATAGCAGGCTTGATGGCGCAACGCATACGGCACGAAGGATTCTTCGAGTGTGGCGCCG
>JBOHQZ010000157.1:0-10190 GCA_050732275.1 bacterium | reverse complement strand
CCGGCCAAGTGAAAGATGCGGCCAACGGCAAACCGCTGCCAAGCGTTAATGTGTTTCTTGCCAACACCACGCTCGGCGCCGTCACCGACAAGGACGGTTTGTACGCGATCAAACAGGTGCCGCTGGGTACGCACGAGCTTTTTGCCTCAATCATCGGGTATCAGGTTGAAAAAAGGCCCGTGCGGCTCGTTGAGCCAAAGGATTTTCGGGTTGATTTAAGCCTGCAACCCAAAGCTTTGGAGATCGGAGAAGTGGAGATCGTTGCCGCCCAGCCGCGTGAATGGAAAAAAAATCTCAAAAAATTCGAAGAGCTCTTTTGGGGGAATTCTTACGATACCGAGGCGTGCAAGATTTTAAATCCGGAAGTTTTGGATTTTGCGTTCGAGAAGGAGCCGAAATGTTTTGCCGCCACCGCCGGCCAGCCGTTGCAAATTGAGAACAGAACCCTCGGTTACCGCGCCCAATTTCTCGTGGAAGATTTTCGCTATTACATTGATGAAGACAAAATCGGTTATGCTTTCATCCCCAAGTTTGACGAGCTTTTGCCGGCGGACGCTGCCGAAGAAAAAAAATGGCAAGCGAATCGCCACAAGGCCTATCGCGGCTCGCTTCGCCATTTTCTCGTGGCGTTGATTGCCGGCCGTCTCGAGGAAGAAGGATTCATTCTCTACAGTTTGGCCGTTCCACCTTGGGAAAACAAACAGGTCCGGCGTCTGGCGGCGGATTTGGACGAGTTGCTTTCGCCCGGAACTTTGCCGGCTGAGCGCGAGCTTTATTTAAAAGGTTGTTTGGAAATTTTCTATACGCCCGAACGCGGGGATCATCAAGTTTCCTGGATCGTAGCGAGCCGTGAGAGTGTCACGGTGAACGCTTCCGGTTATATTTACGACGGCTACGCGGTCACGGTCTATGGACATTGGTTTCATCAGCGTGTTGCCGAGATGTTGCCGCGCGATTACCAGCCGTGACACCAGTACAGTTATCGCCATGCCACTCTTTTGGAATTAGCATTTCACCCAAGCAATTTGAGGGAGAAGTATGTCATGAAAAAGATTCTTGGGGAACGGAGTTCAATCTGGGTTCTTATATTTGTTCTTGCTTCTGTGTCGGTGTGGGCCCAAACTGAACCGTATGTGACGATATCAGGGCAAGTGAAAGCTGCAGGCACCGGTGAGCCTTTGGCAAACGCCAATGTATTTTTAGCCAACACCACGCTCGGCGCCGCGACGAATGATACAGGATTTTACGAGATTCAGCATGTGCCTTTGGGCACGCACGAGTTGTTCGTTTCATTGATTGGGTACGCCGCCCAAAAGCTGGTTTTGCGGGTGACGGGGCCGGGCGAGGCTCAAATCGACATCAGCCTCAAAGCTAAACCATTTGAGCTGCCGCCGATCAATGTTGTTGCGCCAGGGCGCGAATGGAAAAAACGTCTGAAGCGATTTGAGAAATTGTTTTGGGGAGACGTTTACGACGCCTCGGAGTGCAAAATTTTGAATCCCGAAGTTTTGGATTTTGAAGTTGAAAAAAAATCTCAAATCTTTTATGCGACCGCTGACCAACCCTTCCAAATTGAAAATAAAACCCTGGGCTATCGTGCACAAATTTTTTTGGAAGATTTTAGATATGAACCCAAAACCGAAGAAATCAGATTTTATTTTACGCCAAAATATGAGGAGCTGGCGTCTGCCGATGCTGAGGAGATGAAAAAATGGCAGGAAAATCGCCGTAAAGCCTTTCTGGGATCATTCCGACATTTTCTTGTTGCATTGGCCCGTGGCCGCATATCTGAAGAAGGATTCGAGCTCTATAACTTGCCGGCGCTTCCTTGGGAGAGAAAATCATTGAGCCGCCAACATGGCAAGCGCCTAATAGTTATCCCGGATAGTTTACTTGCTCCGGCTGATTTGCCGAATGAGCGGCAGTTCCGCTTCAAAGGGGCGTTGGAAGTAACCTATACGCTGGGCGGCTTAAGAAAACAAACTTCGTGGATAACGCTAGATAAAGATTTTGCCATCGTGAATACTTCCGGTTATGTCAACAATCCTTATGATCTCATTATCGATGGCTACTGGGCTTTACACCGGGTTGCCAAAACACTGCCGCGCGATTACCAGCCGTAATTGTCGGTAGAAAGCACGATCACTAACAAGGGATGAAAGCCTTTTTCGTTGCGGTTCCCATTTCGTTGCAAGCTAACAAAATGAATCTTGACCGCTTCTTTCGTTGCGCGCATCGCGGCGCTTCCGGGCACGCGCCGGAGAACACTCTTGCGGCTATTCGCCTTGCAATCGAGATGGGCGCGGAGATGTGCGAGCTGGACGTGCAACAAACCGCGGATGATCGGCTGGTGGTGATGCACGACGATACACTCGATCGCACCACCAACGGCAAGGGCAATGTGTCGGAAATGACACTCGCCGAATTACAACAGTACGACGCCGGCAGTTGGTTCGATCCTCGCTTCGCGGGAGAAAAGTTGCCAGCGCTCGAGGAGGTGGTTGCTCTCGTGCGCGGCAGAATGCAACTCAATATCGAAGCCAAAATTCACGGCCACGAGCGCAACGTTCCGTCACTCATTGTGGAAACGCTGCGGCGCGAACGATTCGATGATGAATGTGTCGTTACTTCATTCGATCATAAAGTTGTGGATGAGATCAAAATCCTCGCGCCGGAGTTGAAAGTCGGCTACATTTT
The DNA here is from genome assembly GCA_050732275.1 of bacterium. Lineage (GTDB taxonomy): Bacteria > Zhuqueibacterota > Zhuqueibacteria > Zhuqueibacterales > Zhuqueibacteraceae > Zhuqueibacter. The sequence continues at coordinate 7,493 of JBOHQZ010000157.1, read as the reverse complement.
CGGCTGGCGGGAATTTTATGCTGGAGTTTTTGCTAGAAAGGTCGAATTGTTGAGCACCCATTTCAGCTTGGTCGATACGACATTTCTCAAACGGACGCGCGCCGCCAGCAAGAAAGTCCACGTCTGGACGGTGAATGGCCAATGGCACATGCGCCGAATGATCGAAATGGGTGTGGATGGGATCCTCACGAATTATCCGGATCGGTTGAACGCGATTAACAAGGGGTAAAAGTTCGGTGAACCAACATCGTCAATCAAAAGTGCGTGGCTCATCGAACTTTTACCCTGGCTAATCATTACGTTTTACATCTTTTACGAATTACGTTTTTAACCTATTTCTATTCTGAACAATCGCCCTCGACAGCCCAGCCGGGCCGGCTGGGTTACGTTATTTCAACACCATCAGCTTTTTTGACTGTGCAAACGATTCCGTTTCCAACCGATAAAAGTAAACGCCGCTGGGCAAATTATTGGGAGCCCATTGCACCTGATGTCGGCCGGCATTCAATTTCGCCGCGATGAGCGTCTCCACTTGATTTCCCAATACCGTATAAATTTTGAGTGTGGCAAAACCGCTTTGCCGCAAAGAAAATTCTATTGTAGTGCTAGGATTGAACGGATTGGGATAATTTTGGCCCAGGCTGTATTCAACCGGAACGCTGCCATCATCCTCGGAAATTCCGGTGCCTATGGTCGCGCGAATCCGCGCCCGGATATTCAAATCACCGCCGACCGGGTTGATGCTGATCGAATTGTCAAAAGTGACGCCATTGGTGGAAAAATATGAACGTCCCGCGGCCTGCCCCCAGCGATCGTAAGAGTGCGCAAACGCCTTGTTCGTAATTTTCACGCTCACAAAAAAATCCCGGTTGGCTGAGAGCGTGACCGATCCCGGAATGGAAATAGTTTGCCATCCGGAAATCGTGGCTTGGCCGCTCACTGTTGCCAATAAACCGCTCGGTTGAGAGCCGTTAAAATTGCTATACACTTTGATTTCGTAAGTGTTCGGGCTGTTGCGAAACCCCAAATCGATGGCGTTTAAAACGCCGGCTTGTTGTGTCGTAAATCGAACGCCGCTCCAAGAATCTTGCGCTGTCGTGGTGCCCCACCCCCAACCGGTAATGCCGTTTTCATCGTGCGCGAGAGCGTAACCGAGTGTCTGTCGAATCACGATATCAGCCGTCATTGTTGCGCCGGAGTTGCTGATATTTTTGATTTCGACGCCGGTGCTGGCGCCGTCGTAGTCGCGGCTATTCGGGGTCGAAGCGTTGGTAAAAGCGCGGTTGTTGCTGGTGCCCGGGAATGAATCGCCGGCATCGCCGCGATTAGCAGTGTTATCCAAATGCGCATTTCCATCCGCCTCCTCCAAATCAACCAGCTTGTGCGTTTCGTCGTCGTTTAATGGACCGCCCGACCAGACAGTACGCCCCCAGCGGCTGTTCTCATCGATATGAAAAATCAACAATCCGGCGCCGTTCAAATATCGATCAAAGCCGGTCTGTTGCCGGTTTTCAACGAGAAAATAACGGCTCCAGCGATAGCCGTCTTCCCAGAGCATATAAGCTTCGGCGTTGTTTTCCGCTTGGCGAATCGTGACGCTGTTAGTATTCTGCGTCACCAATTTCGGCGCAATCCAGCCCATCTGAATTTTGCACCACGCTGACATGTGCGCAGGCGTTTCAGTGTGTGAGCCGTCGCCGCCCCAGCTTCCGGTTGCCATCAAACACCATTCGCCTAGTCCTTCCGAATTTTTAAAATCCGGCGCCTCGCTGGCATCCGTACGATCATAAAGATCCGGCAGACCAAGGATATGTCCAAATTCATGCGCAAAGACGCCAAGCGGCCGAATTTGATTGAGGCCGCTGCCGCCGCCGGCGCGCTCCGGGCAAACTGCGAACGTACTGACTTTGATCATGCCTCCATTGGCTGACACATCGTTGGTCGTGTACTCATTCGTCGTCCCCAACGAATTCATGTGCGGCCAGAGGTTGGTGTTCCCGGGAAACCAGTCGGCGCCCGGGCCCGCGTACACCACGATAACACCGTCAACGTAGCCATCATCATCACCGGAATTGGGGATGCCATCGGGGCCGTCATTATCATACAAACCGTAATTGACCGTGGGATCGGCCTTTCCCACGATATTGCGCACAAAACCGGCGCCGTTCTGCGGAAAATTTGAATTGAGGCCATTGTTGGTGCCGGCGTAATAGTTCCGTGCTTGATCGGAAGTAAACCAGCCGTAGACCTTTCCCGTCAGAGTGAACTGTCCGTATGAAACTTCATTATAATAAGCGGTCAGCGTGCCGGAGGGATTGTTGTCAAAAAGCAGATTTTGAAAATTCTGCACGGTGAAAGTTCCGGCGTTGTCGCTATACTGGCCGAGTAGAACCGGTAAAACGAAATTATCCGCCTGTAAAGGTTGCGCTGCGGTTTTGGCAAAGGCCCGGGCTTGTTGGAGCAACCGGCGTTGCTCCATGCGTTTAACCCAGCCGGGGTCGCCATACGCGAGCAACGGTTGATCGTGGAGAGCGGTTTTCCAAAACCCTTTAGGAAAGCTGCCCTTGTTAGGCGGATTGGTGGCATAAAGGCACCCAACCAACGTGAGTAATAATGAGGCAAGCACAGCGATTCGCAGAGGCATGACAAACTCCTAAAGTTGAATATGAGATGATTGCTGTTTCTTCCTAATAGCCAAACAGCTCATTGTTTTCGCTGCCAACTCATGAGCAACCATGTGTTTTCCCGTCCTTGTCCATCGTGATAATAAATCTCGGCGATGATTTGATCGCCTGTTTTCAAAGCCCCGGCTTGCAACAGCGCCTTATTTTGCTCATCAGTGTAGTTGATGGCAAGGCCTTCTTGTCTCACAAAGTTTGGATAGGCATTGATCTCCTCGCCGATTTTCGCAAAACTCGCATAGCCGGGCATGGCGCCAGACGCGTCAATTCGCAGCCGCAAAAGAAATCCCGGCGCTTCTCGCGGCGTCACCTCGAGCACGGTGGCCACGATCCGGCTTCTATTTTCCATTACACCACCGCCACCGGATTTTGAAAGTGTGGTTTGAGTTTGAGCTTTGTCGCCTGTTGATCGGCGAGAGTATGAAGGCTTGGCGCAACTGGCTGCCAACATGCCTGCGATTAAAAATAGAACGGCGGTTCCATAGAAATTTTTCATAGCCTCATGCAAAAAATTTTCTACCTTTATTTTACATATAAAAAGTCAAACCCCGATTTTCGATTTGTTACTGAAATCAATCCAGTGGCGACTTTAGCCTTATAATGCAAAACCGGGGTTCCAAGTTCGCTTCAAACGCCAAGAATTTCTTGCAGCATTTCAGAAACCGGCGGCAATAAATCCTTTGAGAGCCACTTCGGGTTGAACCAAAAGCCGGGCAAGACTTTCGAGTGCAAACGGCCTCGCTCGGCCGGTTTGATTTCCACCCATTCGCCGTCGTGATTTTCATAAAATTCGGCCGTGTTGCGGAGCGGATCAGCAATCCAATACTCTTTGACGCCGTGCTCGGCGTAGAGGACAAATTTGCGGCCGCGGTCGATCTTGCGGCTGCTTTTGGAAATCACCTCAATGCAAAGATCGGGTGGACCAGCGATATATTTTTCGCCCATAATGCGCAGGCGGCTCTTGCGAATGAAAAAGACATCCGGTTCCGGGCCTTGATATTTCGACAGACGCACGGTCGCCGTTGCTCCAAAAACTTCGCCAAGGTCAAATTTCCCGGCGAAGTCGCCGATCAGCCTGTGAAAGCGGCTGACGATGTGTGAATGCCGCGGTATCGCCGGCGAGTCACGGATGATTTTGCCGTCGAGCAAATCAGCTTTGACATTCTCCTCGACGATCTCGTAGAATCGCTCGAAGGTGACCGGCCCAGTAGCGTTGGCGCTTGTAAGCGACTCTTTTTTATGGGGCTTTTTTGCGAGATATGGCATCTTACCCGCCACACAAAATTTGAGTTAGAATAGCAATTTTAAAGATGTGATGAAACTGAAATCAGAACCGGCGTTCTTCCTCGAGAATTTCTTCCAGCGCCCGTGCAACCGGCGGCAGAGGTTGGGCTGAGGTGAACCACTTGGTGTTCAACCAAAAACCCGACAGAATTTTTGAATGCAAGCGGCCATGCGCATCAGGCTTTATTTCCACCCACTCGCCGTCCTGATTTTCGTAAAATTCGATGGTAAAACGCAGCGGATCGACGATCCAATATTCCTTGACGCCGTGTTCGGCATACAGCACGAATTTGCGGCCGCGGTCGATTTTGCGGCTGCTTTTGGAAATCACCTCAATGCAAAGATCGGGCGGACCCTCGAGATATTTTTCGCCGATAATTCTGAGCCGGCTCTTGCGCACAAAAAAGATATCCGGCTCCGGGCCTTGATAGGTCGACAACCGGACCGTCGTTGTGCCGCCATTAATCTTGCCGAGATCGAATTTTTGGACATACAAATTCAGCACCGTGGAAAACCAAATGCACGTTTCACCATGTCGCGGTATCGCCGGTGAATCGCGGATAATCTTGCCATCCAGCAAATTCGCTTTGACATTCTCTTCGACGATCTCGTAGAATTTTTCGAAAGTGACCAGCCCCGCCGTATTGGCGTTTTTGCTCGACTGCTTTCTGTCAGGCTTTTTGACGAGATAGGCCATTTTGCCCTCCGGAATTTGATTCAAGGAAGTTAAGCAATTGGCCGGAATATTACAATAAAAATTTTGAGCTCCCTGTAATACTTCGGTCTTCGGTGGAAAAAAACCGTCCGGACGCTTTGTCTTACGCGATTCTGACGAGTTCTCGCGGTTCAGTGTCCGGACGGTTCACTCACAACTGATGCATTACAGCTACCTCAACACACTGATCTTTCGCGAAGCCAAGAACTCTTCGTCACCCGCATTCACTTTCACGCGCACGACATAAACGCCGGCCGCCACGGGCAAACCGCGCTCATCATCACCGCGCCAAGCAATTGCATGCTCGCCCGTTTGCTGCGTCTTGTTGACAAGCACTTTGAGGCGTTGTCCGACCAGATTGAAAATTTCCACTTGCACCGCCGCGCGTTGGGTGAGCTGATAAACGATTTGCGTGGCTTCGGCAAAAGGATTGGGATGCGGGGCGTGAAGCTGAAAAAAGGTGGGAGGCGTTGACTCTAACAAAACGGTTGAAACAAGATCGTTGCCGCTGATCCACAAAGCATAATCCTCGTCCGGCACGCTTTGGCATTTCACCACGAGCAGTTGTTTGGCCGCGTCGTACCTCCAGCCTTCATTACCAAGTTGTAGATCCTCACTGTTTGCGTAATGCTGAAGCGCGCTCGCGTTTTTCATCACCGAGTCTGGCAGATGCTTGATATGATGCACCTCGGCGAGATAAACTCGATGGCTTGGTTTGCCAGCATAATCGCCGTTGCTGCGGCCAATATTGACCGTCACCGCGTTTGGCTGCACGTCGCAACTAAAAGTCGTTTGAGCAAAAGCGCCGGTGCGGTACGCCGTCGTCTTGCCGTCATCTTCATAAAGCGTGAAGCTGGAGCGTTGCGCCGGATAAACCGCCAGCGTGAGCGTGTCGAGCGAAAATTCATCGGTGTAATTCATCACATTTTGCAACGGCACGATGGCGCCTTTTTTGACAAAGAGTGGCAGCGTCTCTAACGGCGCATTGGCATTAATCGTCGTGCCGCCGGAATAAATTTTGTCCGTCCAGTAATCCACCCATTGGCCCTCGGGAAGATAAACGCGCCAACTCGTTGCGCCGGCTTGCGTCACCGGCGCCACCAAAAAATCCGCGCCCCAAAGATATTCAGCGCCGAGATTGTAAACATTAGGATCATCCGGATATTCCAACACCAGTGGCCGCGCCAGCGGCATGCCGGTCGTGTGATTTTCATACGCCATAGTATACGAGTAGGGGAGGAGACGATAGCGCAATTGCAAGTAGCGTTTCACCACGGTTTCGGCAGCCGCGCCAAAGGCCCACGGCTCGGTGTGATGCGTGTCGTCAGCTCCGTGCGCGCGCGCAATCGGCGAAAACGCGCCGAGCTGCATCCACCGCACGTAAAGCTCCGGCGAGGGATTGCCGGTGAAGCCGCTCAGATCGGAATGTTGATAGGCGACGCCGGACATGCTCATGCCGAGCATCATTGGAATTTGCACTGCCAAGCCGGTGAAAGAAGAGCGGACGTCTCCGGACCATGGCAAGGTGCCGTATTTTTGCATGCCGGCAAAACCCGCACGCGTCAAATTGAACAAGCGTTCTTGCGACCGGAAGCGCGCATAGCCATCAAAAATAATCTTGCTCCACAGGAAGCTGAAAATGTTGTGTACCTTCGCAGCCGAGCCGAGGTGGTGCAGCATATCCGGCGGATGCAATTCCGGCTCGCCGAGGTCGGTCCACCAACCGGAGACGCCTTGGTTAATCAGCGGCTCGTGCAAGCTCCACCACCAGGCTTGCGCCGCGGGATTCGTCATGTCGAGCAGACTCGCCGGTCCGGCAAAAAAATTGGGGATGACGATCGGCTGGCCGTTGGCATTTGTGCCAAAATAATTGTTGGCGCGGGCAACGTCATAATTCGATGAAGTCATGACGATGTGCGGCTCGGTAATGAGAACCGTTTTGATGCCGCTGGCCGAAAAATCTTGCATCATTTGATTTGGATTCGGCCAATTCGCTGCATCCCAATTCAAATTGCCCATGCCCTGTAAACCGCCAAACCAATACAGATCGAGAATGAGCGCGTCGCAGGGAATCTTTTTTTGGCGCATAGTCTCGACGATTTGCCGCGCTTGCGTTTCGTTGCGGTAGCCATATTTTGATTGCAAATATCCCAGCGCCCAACGCGGCGGCAGCGGCTGGCGACCCGTAAGCGCCGTATAGTTTTTCAGAATGCTCTTTGTATCCGGCCCGTAGATAAAATAAAAAATCATTTCACCGCCGTCGGCGCGATAAGAGTAATAAGCCGAATTTTCAGCGCCCATGTCAAACAGGCCGGGATAGGTGTTGTCGAAATAAATTCCATAACCGGCTGTCGAGCCGAAAAAGGGAATATTGATATTCATCGTCGCCAGCGCGCTGTTGTAGCCAAATTTCGGGCGATTGTAGGATTCGAAGCGAAAACCTTTGCGGTCGAAATCGATGCCGCGCTCGCCGAAACCGTAGAAATGCTCGTCGGGAGTTTGATTGAAGTGGGCGTAACGAAAAGCCTCGCTCCAGCCCAGCCCGCCGGTTGAGCGTTCCTGCAAAAGCAGGCGCCCGCCACGCTCGCGAAAGAGAAGACGAAAAGGGCGTTTCTGGCAGGTGATCGTGAGCGAATTGGTTTGTAGGTTGATGCTATCCGCAAAATCTTGCACGGTGAAATCGACGGCGGGCCAATCATCGGAAAATGCGACGAACGAGGTGTCGCGCCTCAATGTGCCCGCAGGAATGTATTTCACTTTGACAATGGCCTCGCTGCAAAACTCGAGCAGGATGGAGGCGGATTCGCACGAAA
>JBOHQZ010000156.1:0-10253 GCA_050732275.1 bacterium | reverse complement strand
CGATTCAGATTCACGCATTCACGCAGGATGACAACGGCGTGATCACGATTTCCGACAATGGCCCCGGTTTACCTGTCGAGGCGCTGAGCCGCGTCTTTGAAAAATTTTATCGCGTTCGCGGCGCCCACGCTGGAGGGCTCGGCTTGGGTCTCTCCATTGTCCGCGGTTTTATCGAAGCACACAAAGCCACGATAGCCGTTGAGAATCGCGCCGCAGGCGGAGCGCAATTCACGATCCGCCTGCCGCTCGAGCCGCAGAACGTAAATGTTCAGTAAACCATATTGTCATTCAGAAGGAATCTTTTTGTTGTTTCCAGCAATTTTCTCGAATTCTAAAAAGAATGAATTGCTCACGGAAGTGGAACAGCTCACGGAATTTTTAATTTTGCTTCCGTGAGAGTTCTTTTCCGTGAGCCAAAATTTCTTTATTTTTTCAAAGATTTCACTTTGCAATGCCAGCATGAGCAACGAGCCGGCGATTTTAGTCATCGACGACGAAATTCAAATCCGGCGTCTGCTGAAATTGACGCTGGAAGCGAATGGCTTCAAAACCTATTTGGCGGAATCCGGCGAAGACGGCCTGGTTCGGGCCGCGATGGATCGCCCCGATCTCATCATGCTGGATTTGGGATTGCCGGATGCGGATGGCATCGACGTTCTGAAGAAACTGCGGGAATGGGCCACGCTTCCCATTCTCATTCTTTCCGTTCGCAATGCGGAGCAGGACATCATCGCTGCGCTGGATGGAGGCGCCGATGATTATCTGGCCAAGCCTTTTCGCACCGGAGAATTGTTGGCGCGCATTCGCACCGCGCTGCGCCACCGGCAGGCGCCGTTAACAGAAACCGTTTTTACATTCGGAGCAATCACCGCCGACCTCGCTGCGCACACGGTGAAAAAAGGCAACGAAATGATCAAGCTGACCGCGACCGAATATTCTCTCTTGTCTTTGTTCGTCCGCAACGCCGGCAAAGTCTTGACCCATCGCTACATTTTAGAGCAAGTCTGGGGGCATGCTTATGCCGAGGAAACGCAATATACCCGCGTGTACGTCGGTCAGCTCCGCAAGAAACTCGAAGATGATCCAACCAATCCCCGGCACTTGCTGACGGAATCGGGCATCGGCTATCGTTTGGCGATTGATGATGAAGGCGTATAAATTCAGTTTGTCAAAAAATCCATTCCGGCGGGACCAAACGATTGAGTTTATCCCGTAAATCTTGCGGGAGGAAACTGGCGCCGATCTGATACGAAGCATTCGTCCAACCAAAACCTTCGCGTGTGATGTATGAAAATTTCGTTCCAACATTTCCATACTCCGCAAAGACCTGATGCGAGCGCATGACCACGTCGAATTTTTCCGGAATAGTGCCGTTGTAATTTACGGCATTCAGCGTGAAAGAATTGTCAATCATGTATAAGGTTGATTGTTACGTTGTTCCACTTCTGTTTTCTCAATTCAAATGTACAACATCTTCATGAGGATGCTCCAGCACCAGCATGACTAACATGTAATCTTTTACGTGCCGTGTCAAGAGAAAATTTTGCTTGACGTGCTGATAGCCGTTTTCACCCATTTGCTCGCGCCGCTTGCGATCCGCCAGCAATTGCATGGCGCGCTGCGCCGCGCCTTCTGGCGAGTGTACGAGAAACCCGGTGACGCCGTTGATGACTTGCAGCTTGATGCCACCAACCGCGCCGCCAATTACAGGTTTTTTCTTCCACAACGCCTCGCTGACCGTCAAGCCGAATCCTTCTTTAATCGACTTTTGCATGACAATGGTCGAGCCGCGCACCAACGCATTAATTTCCAAATCGCTGAACGGCGGCAGGAGCAACACGTGAATGTCTGGATCTTTGGCAGCTTTCTTCTCGACTTCGCGGAGCACCACCTCGCCTTCGGGATCGTCGGAAGCACCGCCGCCCGCCAATACCAACTGGCAGTCGTAGCGCTTTTTAATCATTCGGTAAGCGGCAATAACTCCCAGTGGATCCTTCAAGCGGTCGAAGCGCGAAATTTGTGTGATAATGGGGCGCTCGGGATCAAGATGATATTTTTCCAACACCTTGTAAATGTAGCTTTTTTCCAACTCTTTATTTTTATCGCTCAAGGGGTCGATAGACGGCGCGACCATAAATTGCGAGATCGACAACTGTTGCGCAAAATCCGGCACCGAAAAAATCGAAGCGTCATATTGTTCGACATACGGCTTGAGAAAATTCCACGTGCGCTGATCCGGCGTCGAGACGTCGATATGGCAGCGCCAAATCCATTTTCGTCCGATTTCTTTTTTGCGCAAAATCAGTCCGGCCGGCTGCGGGTCATGAATCAAAATGACGTCACCGGTGAAATTCATGTCGCGCAGATTCATTTCGGTGTTGGCGCGGTAAATGTCGAGCATCTCCTCGGTAATTTCTTCGTCTTTACCGTGCAAGGCGTTGTGAAAAGCTTTGGTGACGTTAAAATAGGATTGGTCGCCTTTGATGACATCCCATGATGCCTCAACGCCCAGCTCGCGCAACAGCGGCACCATGCGCGTGAGAATCTCAGCCACGCCGCCGCCTACCGGCGTGGAGTTGATATTTTGCAGACGGCGATGGCGCACGCGGCCGGCGATGATATGCAATTCTTCGATGACTTCAGGGCCGACAACTTTTTCGTAATCTTTTAGAGTGCTTGCCATTTTATCCTCACTGATACTTCTTGCCTAATTGGACCATTTCGTCTTTCAACTCATCCAGTGTCATGATGTACGGATCGAGTTTGTCGAGGGCTTTCGCCAATTTTTCTTCACCACAGCCGGCCAGCCATCGCGAAAAATCGTTGGTCGGGCGCTCCAAACGCAGGCGCGCTTCAAAAAAGTGGAAATAGAGAGAAATGTTACTGACTTGTGGCAGTTTGGAAAAAAAATCCGGCACATCCTGCGCCACAATGCCGGTGGGCATGATGAAGCTTTTGGATTTGCAAAAGTGAAACTCGTCGCCGGCGGGGCACTCCCGCGAGCGCCCGCCGTTTTCTCGAAGATAACTTTCGATCATTGCAATGATCGCTTCGCGAAGCTGGCGGATTGTTGTAAATGTCAGCAGATCAATCGCCGCCAATTGTTCTGCCAACCGCTGCTCCTGCAGCGCCTCGGAAATCCACCGCGCAAAATTGTTGTAGAACACCGGCTTCTCAAAATGGTGTGAGAGATATTGATGGTGCGTGTGATAAAAAATCGATGCCCCGGAGACTTCCCGCAATCCGGCTAAAAGCTCCGGCAGATTCTTGGCGTTAACGCCAGTGAGTGCAACCAAACGGCGCTCCGTGTAAAAGATAAAAGGCTGGGTGTGGGGCATGGCTTATCCTTCCAATGTTAAATAACGAAGAAATTTCCGGACTTCGTCGGGATCGGCAAGATGATAGCGCGCCGTCGTGACATAAGCGGGACCGACCTTTACGGTGATATCTTGCTGCAATGCCACAAAGGCGTTTTCGTCGGTGGCATCATCGCCGAGATAAATCGACAACGGATTGGGATAGCCGAGTTGAGCGCGAATCCAGTACGCCGCAGCGCCTTTATGCCAATCCACGCGGGGACGAATTTCATAAATCATCTTGCCCGTCGTCAACCGAAACAGGCTGGAGACCTCAACACCCAGCGCTTGAATCGTTTTCACGACTTCATCGACTTCGGCAGCAGCAGCACGACGGTAATGAATGCTGGTGGTCAAGCCTTTTTGTTCGACTTCCACACCGGTGAGGTGACGCAGCTTCACTGCCAGTTGCGCAGAGAGTTGCTGCAGTGCTTCCTGCCGTGCCAAGGCTTGACGATGAATAAAATGAATTCCGGGGCCGCTGATTTCCAATCCGTGATTGCCGGCGTAGATCAAATGATCAATGCCGACACGCGCTTGTACGTCGACAAGCGCGCGCCCGCTGATGATGGCAACCGAAATCTTGTTTTGCCGTGAAAGTCGGGTGAGTATATCTTTTGTTTCCGGAGGCAATTGCGCCTTGTCCGGCTGCTCGACGATCGGCGTGAGCGTTCCGTCGAAATCGAGAAAAAGAAAGACGTGCGACGCCGTGCGGAGGCGATTACTGATCTCAGTAAGATTTTCGAATAATGGCTGACTCATCGTATTCTTTCAATTTGCTCACGCCGTTGGAGGATTAATCACGAAAATAAACGGTGCGAATTGGAAACGGAATTTCGATTCCTTCTTCATGAAAGCGTTTGAAGATGCGTTTGCGCAGCTCATGCTGCGCCAAATATTGATCGACAAATTCCGCCACTTGGCAAATCAAAGTGAAGTCGAGCGACGAATCGCCGAAACCGGGAATAAAACGCACAAACGGCGCCGGTTCGGCCAGCAAACCGGGAATATCCTGCGCGCCTTTTTTTGCCTCTTCAATCAAAATACGCTCGATTTCCGCAGGGTCGCTGTCGTAGCTGACGCCAATCGGAATGAGCAAGGACATGCGTTTTTCCGGTAAGTGATAATTGGTAACAATCGCCTGCGCCAGCTTCGCGTTGGGCACGATGATCAAATTGTTCGGCAGGGCGCGCACCGTCGTGCTGCGCCAACTGATGTCGGTGACGTAGCCTTCTTCACCGCTGTCGAGCTTAATGTAATCGTTCGGGCGAATGTTGCCGGAAAGACTGACGTAAAAGCCGGCAAACAGATTCGCCAAGGTATCTTGCAACGCCAACGCGACGGCCAAGCCGCCGACGCCTAACGCCGTGAGAATCGGCGTGATCGACACGCCGAGCTGATTGAGCAAAATCAATAAACCGATGGTGATCACGCCGATGCGCGCTAGATTTTGCGTGAGGCTGGTCACCGGCAGCGCGCCTTGAATTTCGCCGCCATAATGTTTTACCAAGTTGCCGGCCAATCGAGAGGCCACTAGCGTCAGCGAAATGACCCACAAAATGAGCAAGCTCTTGCCAATCAGGCCGGTGGCGCGGTCGGGCAATTCGGAAGATTGCGTGGCGAGGTGCAAACCCAACATCAGCACCCAAATCATGAACGGTCCGCTAAAGGCTTGAATCAGAATATCATCTGCGCGCGTTTGGGTTTTTGCCGCCCAGTGGCGCAGTGAGCGAAACAAAAAGCGTTTGGCGATCCAACCCACAATCAGCGTGATCGCCAACACGCCGAGAGGGAGCAAGAGGTTCATCCAGCCGAGCTGCAAAAAATTGTTGATGGTTTCCATAGTCAAATTCTCCTAAACATTTTCCGGAAAATCAAATTTGAGCAAAGCCGAAAAAATTTTGCCGGCCCAGCGATAGATATTGTTTTCCGCAACGGCAGCGCGCATTTTCTGCATGCGCTTGCGACGCTCCTCTTCCGGCATTTCCAAAGCCTGGCAGATCGCATCCGCGCCTTCGTCCATCGAGAACGGATTGACTTGTAAAGCGTCGGTAAGCTCACGCGCCGCGCCGGTAAACTGGCTCAAAATCAGCACGCCGTCGCCGTCAAACCGGCTGCAGACAAATTCCTTGGCAACGAGGTTCATGCCGTCGTGCAAAGAGCTGACGATGCAAAAATTCGCCAACCGGTGCAGCGCCATCATTTGAAGCGGCGAGCAGTGCCGTTTGTGAAAAATGATCGGGCGCCAATTCTCTGTGCTCCATTTCCAATTGATTTCTTCCACCAGGCTTTCAATCTCATCATCCAACAGTTTGTATTGGCGGATGTGCACGCGGCTCGGTACGCCGACTTGCACGAAAATGAGACGTTCGCGGTATGCCGGATTTTTTTTCAAAAAGCGATCCACGGCCCGCAGGCGCTCGGGAATGCCTTTCGTGTAATCGATGCGATCAATGCCGATGCCGATGAATTCATCGCGCAAGCCCAATTGCTTGCGCCAGTGCTCCATCTCGCGCTCCACCGGCGGATTTTTGGCGGCAGCGACATACCGCTCAAAGTCGATGCTAATGGGAAATGGCCGCACCGCCGTCACTTTGCCGCCGCGGGTGATTTCAAAGCGTTCGTGATCGACTTTCGCTTCGAGGGCGCGATCCATCGTATCCAGAAAATTCTGGCAATGATAGCGCAAATGAAAGCCGAGCAGATCGTTGCCCAGCAGCCCTTCGAGCAGTTCCTCTTTCCACGGAAAAGCGCGAAAAGCTTCGCGGTTCGGCCACGGAATGTGCCAGAACTGCGCCACGATTAAATTCGAGTTCTTTTCTTTCAACAGGCGCGGCAGCAACGCAAAATGATAATCCTGGATGAACACAAAGGTCGGAAGATTGCCGGCCTCCTGTAAAACCGCTTCGGCAAAAATTTGATTCACTTCGCGGTAAATTTGCCAATGTTGGGGATTGAAAACCGGCCGCGTGAAGACGATATGGCAAAGCGGCCACAGCCCTTCGTTGGCGAGGCCGTAATAATAACCATCTTCCTGCTCTTTGGTGAGCCAGACGCGGCGCAACGTGTATTGCGGCTCATCGGGAGGGACGCGCACGTGATCGCGCTCATCAACCATTTTGCGGTCGGCGTCGCCGCTGCCATGCGCGACCCAAGTGCCGTCACAGGCCCGCATGATCGGATCGAGTGCCACGGCCAGACCACTGGCCGGTTGCACACATTCGATTTGATCGCCGACGTAGCGATGAATGTACGGCTCGCGATTGGCGACGACGATGAATTGATAGTCCCGTAATTTGGATTGAATCAATTCATGCAATGCTTCTTTTGTCCACATACGTTATATCCTGAGTTTGAGTGAAACTGGACTCTCGCCGCACGATTCTGCTGAATTAATGTTCAGGCTACGTCGCTGCCAAGCAGGAGCATAAAACAGGGATATACACAACGACTCAGCACTGTCTAGGGATGACCAACAGGCGGCAACAGTATGAGTGAAAATTTGTGTGCGAGTTAAGCCAAAACCGGAGGGGAAACGTCTTCTATTGACAGGGTTTTGAAGAAATCAAAAATATTCCGGCCATCACGGCGCGGAAGAAAGTGAGCGGATAAAACGGAGGTAAAGACGGTTCGGCAACTAATAAAACTATGAAAGTTGAGCATTACGATTGTGGGTTTGTTGATTAAAATTCTTCCGCACAATTCTGTGACTATTTTTATATACGAATTTGATGGCGCAATGTCAAGCCTTTTTGTTGTTAATTGCTAAAAAATAGAAACAGTTTGTCAAAAAATCCATTCTGGCGGGATCAAGCGGTTCAATTTTTCGCGCAGGTCTTGCGGAAGAAGGCTGGCGCCAATTTGATAAGAGGCATTCGTCCAACCGAAACCCTCACGTGTGATGTATGAAAATTTCGTTCCAACATTTCCATACTCCGCAAAGACCTGATGCGAGCGCGTGGTCACGTCGAATTTTTCAGCAACCGTCCCATTGTAATTCGCCGCATTCAGCGTGATCGTATATAGCCAGCGATAAATTAAACGGTGGGCGAGGTGATTGTAACCATAGTTGATCAAGCCCTGCCAGACCAGCATCTGATGCGGCGCCCAGCCGTGAGGATAATCCCATTGGCGCAAGGGATGTTCCGGTGTAATCGGGCCGCGCGATTCCTCCGTCGAACCAGCGATGCCGCCCGGCAACTCCAACAAAGGCAGAGCCTGTTTGATCAATGTCTCTGCTTGCTCCGGCGTGGCGGCTCCGGCCCATAATGGATATAACGTCGTAGCGCTGACGTAATCCGTTATTTGGTTCTGCGCAAAATCGTAATCGAAGAACATACCGCGTGCCGCATTCCAAAGGTATTGATTGATCAAGGCCTGGCGTTTTTCAGCAGCTCGCTGCCACGTTGAGCTGGCTTCGGATTTACCCTCCTCAGTTTTCATTATCCCGCCAAATTCACTCGCGATGGTTTTGGCAATATCCGTCTCGATTTTGTACAGCAAGGAATTGAGATCCACCGTTGCCAAATCGGCGCAGCGATTTTCAAGGCGATAGCTCGTGTCGTGTCCAGACTCGCGCATGGCGCGATCGTGAACGAAGTAAGCGTCAAGCTCGGGAACCTTGATTTTGCCCGAACGATAAGCCGGCTCAAAGGCTCTTGCTTCCATATCAAATTTTTTGGCAAACGATTCATACACGAGGTCAAAATGACCCGGCTCAACTTCCGGCGGCGGGCCATAACCGGAATCGTGGTATCGACTCAATCCAACTTTTGTCAGCCGCGCCGGACTCATCCACACGTTGCGATACTCCTTGATCGCGGCTTGCAAGACATTTTTCAGCCAATCTTTGCTCGCGGCGTTTTTGGGCAAGTGCTGGAAGACTGCCAGCGCCATCGAGGTGAGAAACGGCGGCTGTGAGCGCGTCAGAAAGTACGTTCGGTTGGCATTGAGGATCGCGCCGTAATGAGTGATCTCGTAAACAAAATTGTCCACCATTGATTTTGCCAGCTCCACTCGACCATCTTGCAAAAGTCCCAACGCGATGAAGTAGCTGTCCCAGCCGTACATTTCGTTGAAGCGTCCACCCGGCACTACAAAAGGAAGCCCTTCGTAACCCGTAAGGGCTTTTGAGCCGGTATCATGACGGGCAACAATCGCCAAGCTTAAGATGCCATGATGGCCATCCAATTTTCGCACATACTGCGAAGTTATTTTTTGAGGCAGACGCACAACTTTCATCTGCCATTGCGGATGCTGTGCGGCGATCCTGGTGAAATACTCATAGGCGAGTTTATCCGTGGGAGGCACGTAGACGTAATGGAATCCATCTTCGGTAACCGTTTTTTCATCGGAAAGAATTTTGAGCAAGCCCGATTCATCGATCTGTCTGGTCAAGTCCGTCCAATACAATTCCTTAATTGACCGCGAAATGTGATCAACCGGCGGCTCAAAAATCCTCCCCGCTTGGAGTTGTATCGTGTCAAGCCCGGCATCTTCTGCTAATTTGAGCTCTTGGAGAAGGTTAGCAAGATAGTAAGTTCCGGCCACTTCGCGGCTCTGTTGATCAATCGTTCGCATCCAAAAACGCTTGTCTCCGCGCGCCGTGCCCAAAACGTGGGGATCGTCAATGGTGATCTTCTTATCGCTATCGGTGTCTTCATCGCGCACGAGTGCGTCGAGAGTTGTGCGAACAACAACAGATATTTTTCCTGCTGGCTGCTGGCCAAGAGCAAGGGATAAGGGACAAAGGGCAAGGAATATGTGGCAAACAGCTATCAGCAAACTGCAACAAAGTTTTTTCATAAGGATAATCACTTAAAATTCCAGCGAAGCTTCGCCTCAAATCGACGAGGAATAAAGCAAAATTGCCCCAGCGGATAGAAACAACGCAACTGATAAAAGCTTTTATCAGTTGTGTTGTTTCTATCCGCTGGCAAAACTTGCTCTGTTTGTAAAGGTTCTTGACGCTCAAAATCTCAGTGATGCGTTAATCGATAGAGACGCTCGAGCGAATACTGCACGGCCAGGTCGGTCAAATTCCAAAGCTGAATGTCGCAACTGGCCGGATAGCGCGACGGGAAAAGCTTGCCATTTTCAATTTTATAGCTCCACAGCTCGTTGTGTTTGAGTCCGGAAGCTTCCACTGCAGCGGCGATCGTGTTCTGTGCTTGGCGCAACTCGTGAACGTAAGTGACGAGCATGGGGCTTTTCATTCGACCTTGATCATCATACGCTGCAAGAATTTGCTTTGACAATCCCAGCAGAATCAGGTTCACCTCGCGACCCCAAACGACGCGCGGGGAATGATAATGATCCCGTTTGAAACTTTCCCAAACTTCCGCAGACGCGTACGCATCATTGGCAACCATCGGCCCCAAACCTTCCACAAACAATCCCACCGGATATGGGAGAACAAAAACCTTGACCAGCTTGAGAATCTCAGCCGGCGTGGTTTCCCCTTTTAAAATATCTTCGGTGAGATTTTCAAGAAAGAGCAGCGTGGCTGTGTCGGTACTCGCGACCGGAATGGGGCGGCCTTCGGCATCAAGTGAAAGCGCAAGAAACTCAATTCCATGCACGGACTGAATGTACAAACGCGAATACACACTATCTTCTTTTATGTCCCCGCGTGTCCGCGTCTGTCCATTAAATCCGTGTTCATAGATTTTGCTCCAATAAGCTTTCTCCGGCTCTGCAAGCCAATTGAGCTTGGCGTGAACTTGCTGCTCGGTCTGTTGCGGATTGAAATTTACTCTGAAATGCTTTTTTGCACCGCGCCAAACAGCTATCGCTTGGCGCAGGGACTCGGGATGGCGAAGATATTGACCGAGTTTGGTTTCTCGCATCTCCGGCGCTATTTTCTCCACGTCTTCTGGAGTGAAGCCCATCTCACGC
>JBOHQZ010000155.1:0-10269 GCA_050732275.1 bacterium | reverse complement strand
TCAGGGTCTCTTGCTGGTGCTCGGCGCCGGAAAAATTAAAGCCAAAATGATCCAAGATATTGTATCCTATATTTCTTATTGCTCCGCTAACGCCGCGAGAGCTTCATCTTGCAAAAACATTTTCCAGCAGCGCGATTTTAGCCGATGCCTTTAATGTCTGGTTGGGCGTCGAGTTCTGGTTGCGCGGCACCGGAAAGGAAATTGAAAAAACCGTTCCATGGTCGACTTGCGAGTCCACGCTGATGCGGCCGCCGTGGTCGCCGGCGATTTGCTGGCAAATGGCCAAGCCGAGGCCGGTGCCGTCCGGCTTGGTGGTGAAAAACGGATTGAAGAGATTATCCAAAACGTTCGCCGGAATGCCGCTGCCGGTATCGCGCACGACGAGCAGAACCTCCTGCGGCGCGAGAAATTGCGTGGAGACTTCGACGACGCCATGGCCCGAAATGGATTGAATGCCGTTGCGCATCAAGTTGACGAGCATTTGATTGATTTGAATCGGATCGAGCAAAAGTTTCGGCAGGTCGGCCGCCAGCGTTTTGATCAGTTTCACGTTATGCTGGTCGGCTTCGCCCTGCAACAGTTTGCAAGCTCCCTCTATCGTGGCGTTGAGGTCCGCAAGCTGAAACGACGGCTTGGGGAATTTGGTGAAGAGCATGACGTTGGCGAGAATTCTTTCCAAGCGCATGACTTCTTCTGCAATGATTTGCGCCACATTGTGAATGGAGGCGTCGTCCTTAGCCAAACGCATCAACGAGCGCGCAAACCCGCCGATGGCCACCAGCGGATTGCGAATTTCGTGCGCGACGTGCCCGGCCATGTTGCCAACCGCCGCCAGGCGTTCGGCATGCACCAAGCGATCGTGCGTCGTCTGCAGCTCTTTGTAAGCGGCCTCCAGCTTGTGCTTTTCTTCTTCCAGCCGGCGATTGGAGTCGGTTTTTTCAATGGCCTGCGCCGCCTGGCTGGCGAAAATCTCGAGTGAGGCCAGCGCCTCAACGTCGATTTTCTGTTTGCTGTAAAGATAGTCGGCGATGATCATGCCGATGAGCCGGTCTCTCGCCACCAAGGGCACGGCGATGAAATCTTTTAGCTCCAGATTCTCAAAGAACTTTTGGCAACTGGCGCAGACGCGTTGCTCGGGCAGGCCACGATATGGTTTTTTGCGCCGGATGGTGGCCACAAAATCCGAATCGCCCGCAGTGAGCAAAAGTTTTTGCGCTCGAATGCGTTTATTGAAGGCATCATCGGAAGCAGGGCGGCGCTTGCCGTATTTCTCGAGAAAATCTTCCAGCGTGATGTGCTCTCCCGACAACGTTTGCCAAATGCGGCGCGCCTCTTCTCCATCGGCGGGGCCAACGCCCATGCGCCCGGCGAGATACAACCCGGTATCGTCGATCAGAAAAATCATCGCGCGATTGAACCCCAGCGCCGGCCCGGCGGTGATGCCGGTCAAAATCAAGTGCAGCAATTCGTCGAGATTGATCGCGCCCTGCATTGCCAGGCCGATGGTCGCGAGCATGCGCAATTGATAATCGCGCTTTTGGCTATCGGTGACGTCTTCAACAATGCCAAGCACGCCCGCAAGAGTTTCTGAGCCGTTCGTTTTTTGTTGGACGACGCCCATCGACGTGGCTCCCAAAAGCGGGACGGCGTGAATATTCAGCAAGGCCAATTGGCCATTCGGCTTGCGAAAGTTAAACCCCTGCACCTGCCAAGGTTTTTGGCCGGTGATGACGCGGGCCACCGCGGTGCGCAAAAATGTTTCTCGCAAACCGTCTTTTTCCAAAACACTGCTCCCGACCATAGACTCCGGCGCGGCAAGCCCCATAAGCTGACAAACCATGTGATTGGCTTCCCGAATTTGCCCGCGCGCATCAGTGGAAAAGATGCCGATCGGCGCGTTGTTCAAAATGAGCGCCAGGTAGTCGCGCGTGGCTTCGACTTCAGCACGCAGTTGCAAATTGCGCTGCCGTATATTGTGGATGATGAAAAGATTCTCAATGACGTTTGCCAGCTCACGCAAGCCAAACGGCTTGCGCAAA
Source organism: bacterium (assembly GCA_050732275.1). Lineage (GTDB taxonomy): Bacteria > Zhuqueibacterota > Zhuqueibacteria > Zhuqueibacterales > Zhuqueibacteraceae > Zhuqueibacter. Next base: position 8,230 of record JBOHQZ010000155.1, on the reverse strand, counting down.
TAGGCGCTCACCCCGCGCGCCATGAGTTTTGTTTTTATCAAATCATCCGCCTCATGGCCGGTCAGCATGACGACGGGAATATTGCGAACCGGCTCGTACAGCGGATTGCCGGTCAGCTCGTTGAAAGCCTGCTCGCCATTCATTTCCGGCATCATGAGATCGAGCAGCACCAACGCGGGTTTTTCCCGCAAAAGCAAATCCAGACCGGAATGCCCATCATAAGCGGAAAGCAAGCGATAGCCGGCTTTCTCAAGATAGGTGCGCGCCAAATCATGCAGCGTCGGCTCGTCATCAATCAAAAGAATTTTTTGAGGCTCGACAGCAGACATCGAACAATCACCAAGCCTGAAGTGAAGGTGTTTTGGCCTGCTTCATCCCGCCATTTTCCCAAACAAACTCGGAAAAGGCGGGACGCAAGCCAATCTACTCTCATCTGAGTTTCTTCTTATGACGATTTTTTCTCAGACGTTTTTTACGCTTGTGCGTGGCAATTTTATGCCGTTTACGCTTTTTACCACTCGGCAAGTGCTTTCACCTCCTTTGCGGTGTTGAATTTTATGTTTTATGAATTGAAACCAATTTTGCGTTCATACTCTTGAATGCCGGTTTTGAACTGGCGGCGGAGAGGCTGTTGGTAGCAGCTTTCCAATTGCGCGACGATAATCTTGGCGCGGGCGATGTGAAGTTCACATTCCGTATGTGAGTGGAAATCACGGTTTTTCATTTCATAATCAGCTTGAAGACGCCGCTTGCGTAAATCCTTGAGCCAGTCAGCAATGTCTTTTATCACTGGAATACCTGCATTGTGCAACCGAAAATAAAGTTGTTCATGCGCTGAAGCATCTATTGGCAGCGAAAAACCTAATTCGAACAATAATTCTCGCCCTGTAATGAAAGTGGCATAATAAACTCGACTAATAGCCAAACGGATGGCAGCTTCACTTCGCATTTGAACCAGTTTTTGAGCCACGACGATGAATTCTTTGCCTTCCATATATCGAAAATCAGTTTATAACTTCAGTTGAATTGCCATCTTTTACTTCTGGCCATAAAAGCAAACAAATTTTGAATTGATGCTCATCAGGGACAGTGGTGGTGAAAGCCCGTCTATACTTTTCATCAGCACACAATAGTTCTTCCATCGTGCCAGTCACATCGAGATGAATATTAATCGAGTTCCAATGTGGAATCTCATAATCAATTTCATACTCAAGCCTGATGTTTCGAATTTCTTTAAAGGATTCCCGCAACAATCGAATCGCCGTTTCGATATGCGGCGCCAGCGAATTTTCCTGCGCGAAGCGCCACACTTCCTCGGAAGCGGGCAGACCGGCAATGACCAGCGGCTTGACTTTCGTTGGGGTCACGCCTCGCCTCGTTTCCGAGCGGGCAATATAAGGCGACACCGCCTCAGCAACTTTATCAGATTGGGTTGCCGGCGGTGTCTCCTGATCCGGATATGGTTTTGAAGTTGCCATCGAGTTTTTGAGAACTGTTTAATCGCTAATGCAGGCCGATCTTTCGTTCGTATTCTTGAATGCCGTCTTTGAGCTGATTACGGAGCGGCGGCTTGCTATAACTTTCCAGTTGTGCAATGGTAAGTTTGGCTCGGGCAATATCAAGTTCGTAAGACTTGTGCGATTGGAAATCATGGCTTAACATATCATAATCGGCGCTAATACGTTTTCGGCGCATATCAAACAGCCAACTCGCCGTTTCTTGGATTTCAGGAAGACCGGAGTTATATAACCGCCGATACAACTCTTCATGTGCAGCGGCATCCTTTGGCAAAACAAAACCCAACCCATTCAGCAACGTTTTTCCTGTATTGAAAGCCGCGCAATAAACCCGGCTGACTGCGGAACGAATCGCCGCTTCACTGCGAAAGTGAAATATTTTTTGCGCGAAATCCAGAAATTCTTTGCCTTTCATTTTGCATACCCAACCGCAAATAGTCACTTGTTAAACAACCCACACCAGCAAATTGATTTTGACTTGCTTTTCATTAGGAATCGCAGCGATAAAAGCACGCCTGTAATTTTGATCTGAACAAAGCAGTTCGTCTACGGACCAGTTACATGAAGATCAATAACGACCGCCTCCCAATGGGGAATTTCAGGATCTGGTGCATAGGATAGCTTGATTTCCCGTATCTCCTTAAATGCCTCTCGCACCAAGCGAATCGCCGTTTCCAAATGTGGCACCAGCGCGTTTTCCTGCGCGAAACGCCAAACTTCCTCGGAAGCGGGCAGGCCGGCAATGACGGGGGGCATGACTCGCGTTGGGGTCACGCCACGCTTCATTTCCGTGCGCGCAGTATAAGGCGACACGACCTCGGCAATTTTATCGGATTGTGGTGCCGGCGGTGTCTCCTGTTCCGGATATGGTTTTGAGGTTGCCATCACATTTGTGAAAGTTCGATGAAACTCAAGACTCCAATCCCAAATTTTCATTTTGTCTCTTCGACAACGAAAGTCGGGGATTTTGCTTCTGGCGCGCTCTGGTTGACCACCTCGCGCAATTCCTTGGCGGGGCGAAAGACCACAGCGCGGCGGGCAGCAACCGTCATCTTCTCGCCAGTGCGCGGGTTGCGGGTGATGCGCGCCCGGCGCTGCACTGCGTCGAAGCTCCCAAATCCACGCAACGCGACGCGCCGATCATTGCTCGCCGCCCATGTGATGGTGGCCAGAAAACCGTCGATCACCGCCGCAGTTTCGACTTTAGTCAATCCCGTGCCTTCCGAAACGATATCGATAATTTGCGTTTTCGTTACGAGCTTGCCTGCTTTCATTGTAGACTCCTCTTGCTTCGTTCATGCCGCACGCCCAAAAGCCAGGCACGCATTTGCATTACATTTTCAACAAACCCAATAGAAATGTCAAACAGATGAACAGCGACCAACGAATGAAAAAAATAATCCGTTAGTCTTCACTTCGTTCGACGACGGCAAAACTTATTGTTTTTTTGAGTTCGTGCTGCGTCCCACACGTGAGCGATCATCACCCATGGCCGCAAGTGCAATGGCCGCAGCCGCAAGCATGACCGCTGCTCTCGCTACTCATTTCAGCAAAGTCGTTGGCTCCCGTCGAAGTGGTTGCAAACAACGAGATCAGCCGATTGACCTCATCCGTGCCGCATGCCGGACAATGCACCACCACCGGCTTTTTATCGAGAACCAATTCCTCAAAACGTTTTTCACATGTCGAACAATAATACTCGTAAATTGGCATATAACCTCCACAAAACAACGTTTGTAGTTTCGCCTTTAGGCGTCGAAAGTTACCAGTGATGACGACACAAGGCGACACGACAAACCTCTCGTTTGTAGTTGCGCCCTTGGGGGTAAAACGTTTGGCTTGGCACAAAACCTCCGTGGCGTAATTGAAACTCTCTTTCAATTCAAACACCTGACGCCTGCCCCGCTCCGCCCTTCGTTAGGATATTTAAGGATACGGGGCGGAGAAGGCATTGCTACAAACCTTTTTACCAAACCCATTGATACCGCAGCACCGGCAACGTTTGCAGCCGAATTAGATGCTGTTCGAGATCGCCGAACAAAACATCCCAAATAGTGACCCGGCGCTTTCGCGGCGTCACCACGTGCGGTTTGCCTTCGATATTCGTTATCTCCGCAGCGAGCGCCAACGCCTCCTGATAAGTACCGGTGAGATCGATCAATCCCATTTCCAACGCCTGCTGTCCGGTAAAAACGCGACCGTCGGCAAGCTTGAGCACTTCGGATTTCTTCAGCTCGCGTTCAGTAACGACGACCTCAACAAATTGCTCATAAGCGTCGTCGACGTAGCGCTGAAAATATTTCCGATCATCGTCGGTCATCGGCCGGAACGGCGAGCCGCTGTCTTTATATCTGCCGCTTTTAATCACGTCAAAGCGAATGCCGATTTTGTTCAGCAGGTCGGTTGCATTCATCATCTCCATGATCACGCCGATGCTGCCGGTCGTCGTGCCGGGGTTCGCGACGATCGTATCAGCCGCGCAAGCGATGTAATAGCCGCCTGAGGCCGCCACCGAACCCATCGAGGCGATGACGAATTTTCCGCTCTCGCGCACACGCTTGGCGGCCTCGTAAATTTCCTGGCTCGCTGCCACGCCACCGCCGGGGCTGTCAATGCGGAGAATCACCGCGGCGATCGAAGCGTCGTCTTCAAAACGCTCGAGCTGCTCGACCGCTCTTTTGCTGTCGAGAATGACGCCTTCGATCTCAACGAGACCGACGCGCTTGCCGGTGTGCAGATCGAAACGGTCTTCCGAAAAACCGAAAAACAGCGAGACAAGAAAGAAGACAAAGATCCCGCCCGCCGCAACTAAAAGCAAACCCAAAAGCCAATCTCGTCCACGAGCCATGGTTCAATCCCTCCTCCGTTCGGTCATTTGAATGATAAGCAAAAAACGTTTAAAAGTCAATTGATCACGACGAATTTCGTCATCGCTTGAAAATCGCCGGCCCGCAAGAGCAGAAAATAAACGCCGCTGCCAACGCGATTTCTCGAATCATCAAGGCCATCCCAGGATAATTCATAGGGATAAACCCCGGCGACAAGCTGGCGCCGTTTGAAACGATACATCACCCTTCCATCTTCGCGCAGAATAGCGGCTTCAACCGGCGCGCCTTGGCCGAGCCGAAACGGGAAATAAACCGCGCCTCTGCCACGAAAAGGATTCGGCCGCGGTTTTTCCAGCAAATCGGCAATTTGCAATTTAGTGCCGGAATTAAATTGCAATTGATAGTTGGAAAAAACGGCTTGCCCGCTGGAAGACGGCAGACTGGTATTGACCACGGCAACAACGACCGTGTCCTCCCGTCCCGAGGTTGCTATCGTAATCGGCGTATTTCCAACGCCGCCAGTCAAAACATATTGTTGTTGAATATTTTTTGAAATCGCAGTTACCATCCAGCGGTTCGGCTCATCCGTTTGCAAGAAGGCCTGAATATTCTGCGGCTTGCGAATCACGCGATAAAAATTGGCGCCAAGGGATGATAAGCCGCCGCTAATGGTCGAATCAAGTGACATCGTGACGGTTCTTTCAAAAATGATCGGCGGATAATTGGCGCCTTCTTGAAAATAACGCACCGCATCGGCGCGCGGGCCGGTAAAATAACGCCACACGTTGAACTCGCTGAGCGCCTGGCTGAACGGCAAGGCATAAGGCGCGGATTCCAGGACTGTTTTGAAAGCATTGACGGCGGGTTCGAGCTTGACATCCTTCCAAAGATCGAGCACAACGCGCGGCGTGCCCGTGCGTTCGGCCAGATAGTGGAGCCATATACAAGATTCGTATCCATCGCTTTCATGTAATGGCGTGCTGGGATTGTTGAAAAAGGCCCGCAAGTAAAAATAATAATCATTGACTTCGTCGTAAGAAAAATCCTCGAACCACGTCGAGGACATTTCAAGGAAAAACGTATCTTGCGGGCGATAACGATAATTCAATTGCACGCCGTGGAAATATTCGTGCGCCACGGTAACGCGAAGCGCCGCCAGCCCGGTGGTATTGTAGCCGACAAAATCGTTGTCGACAAAAGAATAACCCGGTCCGCGCCCGGAGGCATCGAGAAAATCCCAAGCCGTGCTGCCGTACTCGGCGCGGGGCCGATTGTTGACATAAACATCATATTCATTTCCTCCACCTTGCCCCTGGTCACTCAGCGGGAGGTCGAAACCGAGCGTGCTGCGCAAAAGCTGATCCGCTTTTTGCGCCGCCAAAACGGCCTCGTAGATGTAATCAGGCACGCCGGCAGCAACGGCCGCGGGAATGGTCGAAGCCGGATTGACTGCATCCACGCCTGTGGTCGTATAATGAAAACGAAACCGCCCGTCGGGGGTTGGATACGAAAGGGGCAAGCTCGGCCGCGCAAATGTGGCGTTGAAAAGCCCGGTTAATTCCGGCTGCTTCAATGTCGTTTCATGTAGAGCGGCAAATGTCGGAAAGCCGCACTTCCCTTTCTCCTCAATTGCTGCAGAGAGGCTCGCGGCGCGCTGCATTAAGAGCCGGAGATTTTCAGAATGTGTTTGGCTTAAGGCGGTTGAAGCCGATATAAAGATACCGATGATGAGACTCAATAAACGAAACATAAATTTGTTCACTTCCTTCGAAAGCTAAAGGTCAACGGCACGCCCGCGAATCCGAAGCGGGCGCGGAAACGATTCTCCAAATATTGCCGGTAATTCGCCCGAATCGATGTCGGGTGGTTGCAAAAAAAGGCGATCACCGGCGGCGCGTGCTTGACTTGCGTGCAGTATTTGATCTTGACTTCGCGCTGATCCATCGACGGCGGCGGGTAGTTGCGAACGGCCTCTTGCAGAAAGTCATTCAGGTCCGCCGTGCGCAACTGTTTTTGGCGCTCGCGATGAACGGTGAGCGCCACGTCGAGCAATTTGAACACGCGCTGCTTGGTGACCGCCGAAATAAACAGTATCGGCACGTAACTGTAAATGCGCAACGCTTCGCGCAGCTCTTTTTCAAGACCCTTCGCGGTCAAGGCATCTTTCTCGATCAAATCCCATTTGTTGACGCCGATGACGAGGCCTTTTTGCAATTTGGCCGCTTCGCTGACGATGTGCAAATCCTGATCGACCGCCTGCTCGAGCGCATCGAACAACACTATCGCGACATCGCAGCGGCGAATACTATCGCGCGTACGCACCGTGCTGTAAAATTCAATCGACTCTTTAACCCGCGACGTCTTGCGCAAGCCGGCGGTGTCGATGAGCACGATCTCCTGCTCTTTGTAACGCAAACGCGTGTCGATCGCATCCCGCGTCGTGCCCGGAATAGCGGTGACGATCACCTGCTCGTGCCCGAGCACGGCGTTGACCAAAGACGATTTGCCGACATTGGGCCGGCCGATCACCGCCAAGCGCAACGTCTCGGCTGGCTCGCTTTTGTCTTCCTCATCAACGCTCGGCTGGCGTTTCGCCGAAGCCGGTAGCAGCGCCACGAGGTGATCCAGAAAATCTCCGATTTGCCGGCCGCTCGCGGCGGCAATCGACACGGGATCACCGAGGCCGAGATTATAGAAATCCGTCAGCCTCGGCTCGTGTTGCGTATCGTCGATCTTGTTGACCGCCAATAACAACTTTTTCTCGCTGCGGCGCAGAATACGCGCGATCTCGGCGTCCGTCGTAGTCACGCCGGTTTGCGCATCCACCACGAAAATCAAACAGTCCGCCTCGTCGATGGCGTCGTACACCTGCCGAAGCACGGCCTGGTCGATGATATTCTCGCTGTCGCGAAAATAGCCGCCGGTATCCATGAGCGTAAACTCATAGCCCACCCAATCCGCCTCGGCATAATTGCGGTCGCGTGTCACACCCGGCGTTTCATGCACAATCGCCTCGCGCTTGCGAATGATGCGGTTGAACAACGTCGACTTCCCGACATTGGGCCGGCCGATGATGGCGACGAGGGGTTTCTTTTTCATCTATTTTGTCTAAATCAAATTTCTTACGATATAGCGAAAATCTTAGTTGAGCGTTCTTGGCCATTCAATTCTATCCGAATTGGCAAGCGCAACAACAACTTTCGTCCGACCAAAGCTTTGCGGGAGGGATTGGTTATGCACAGTGGACTTTGCCGCCAATCGTGTACACACAGTGCTGAGAAATTTCCAGATAAGATTTTACCAGTTTCATCGGCTATACTGATCTTTGCTGTTAATATATGAAAATGGTATTTCCTGCTCAAATGCAGGCCCTCTTGCGTTTCCTCATTTGGCTGATCATCAATTACGTGTTCTTCCACCACGTTGTCATAATCAAAGAACATGTTGAGTGAACCGGTATCAAAGTCGGCCTGTAAAGCCAAGCGATTTTGCGAGCTTTGAGAATCATCGGCTTGAACGGTTATCGACAAACCAGGGTAGAAGTCATTTTTCGGAAGCGCAGCCCAAGAGGATTCTTCAATGACTGGATTGGCAATAAAGACAAAGGGAATCCGATCGAACTGACGGCCAATCTTATAAAGCTTGTCACGCGATGGGTAGTCATCCAATGTTTGTCCGGTTTGGATGATTTTTCCGCCAATGACAATCATCCACTCCGCTTGGCGCCTTTGCAGCTCTTCTTCAATCCAATTGCGGAATTTTGAATAGCCGGAAAGACGAATATCACGGCGCTCGTCGCCAGACAGGGCAAAATACTCCTCAAAAGAAATTCTGAAAATCTCATCATCAAGAGGCGCCGCAGTTGAAGTAGCCGGGAGGCTGGTG
>JBOHQZ010000154.1:0-10269 GCA_050732275.1 bacterium | reverse complement strand
GCAGGCGGAGTTTTTCCGGCCAGGCGAAAAGATTGTAGATAACTTCATAACGCTCGCGCCGGCCATTAAGCGACTCCTGTGGCGGCGTTGGCTTAATGATAGGCTCGGCGGCGCCGGTATAGGCAGCGGCTTGCGTCGGCGCGCCAAAAGTGGAATAGTCGACACCCGCCAAGTCCATCAGAAAGGTGAAACGTGGTTCGTGCTCATTTTTGAGGTACGCGCAAAGCGCCGGCACGATATGGCGCTCCACTTCAAGCACGTTCTCGCCGCGCGGGTGCGGCAGGATTTTGACTTTATCCGGAAATTGGGCTGCGATGTTTTCGAGAAAGGACATTTCAATATTCCTGCCTCTGCTTCTGAATTTTTTCCTGCAGCAGCATCAAGCCTTGCAGCACCGTCTCCGGTCGCGGCGGGCAGCCAGGAATGTAAACATCCACCGGCACGATGGTGTCAATGCCTTGCACGGTGGAGTAATTGTTATAAAAACCGCCGGTGCAAGTGCAAACGCCGAACGCCACCACCCATTTTGGCTCACACATTTGATCGTAAACGCGGCGCATGATCGGCGCGATTTTTTGGCTGATGGTGCCGACGACGAAAAGCACGTCGGCCTGGCGCGGCGTAAAACGGGGCAGCGCCGCACCGAAACGATCCACATCATACTGCGGGCCGGCCAACGCCATATATTCCATGCCGCAACATGCCGTGACGAACGGATATTGAAAGAGCGAATATTTTCGCGCCCATCCAACGGCTTGGTCCAACCGCGACGTGACAAAATTATCACCGCCGAAAAGATTTTTCAGTCCCATTCCAAAGCACCTCGCTTCCACGCGTAAATAAGACCGAGAACCAAAACCCCAATGAACGTCAACATGCTAAAAAATCCCGCCGGCCCCAGCTCGCGGAAAACCACCGCCCATGGGAACAAAAAGATCGCCTCAATATCGAACAGCACGAAGAGAATGGCGATCAAATAGAACTTGATGTTCAATCGCTCGCCAGGAAAAGCGATGGGCGTCCAGCCGCACTCGAACGGCGTATCCTTCACGGGATTCTTCCGTTTCGGGCCGAGCCAGGACGACAAGCCAAGAATCAGCAGAACGGTTCCGCCGATTAGAGCAAAGGTTACAAGTAAAGCAACTAGATTTTCCATTTTTATCATTCAAAATTAGTAAAAATTACCTTCAGTGTAGTGGCGAGCTATATTCGTTCGCAGTCTCAACTGCACTTCACGCGACTATTCAAGTGTAATGGTCAGCTTCTCGCCTTCTAGGTTCCGGTCGCGCTGGCTAGGCTATTTCAAATTTTCTCCGCAATCACTTTCGCCATGTCCAGCGTCGAGGCCGCTCCGCCCATGTCATAGGTCCGCACTTTGCCGTCACGAATCACTTTGGCAATCGCAGTTTCGAGTGCGTTTGCCATGTCATTTTCCTCGAGATGGTCCAGCATCATGCGGGCGGCGAGGATAATTCCAATGGGGTTGACGCGATATTGTCCGGTGTATTTCGGCGCCGAGCCATGAATCGGTTCAAAGAGCGCGTAGTTGTCGCCAAGGTTGGCGCTGCAACCGAAGCCCAGCCCGCCCACCAATTGCGCGCATAGTTTTGAAAGAATATCGCCGAACAAATTGCTCGTCAACAGCACACCGTAGTGCTGCGGATTCTTCAGCAGCCACATGCACATCGCATCGACATTGGCCTCATAGAAATCAATGTCGGGAAATTGCTTGGCGATCTTGCGCGCTTCGCGAAAGAGCATGCCGCTGGTCTCGCGCGTGACGTTGGGCTTTTCGACGGCGGTCACCGAGCGATAGCCATGCCGTCTGGCGCATTCAAAGGCATTACGCGCGATTCCCTCGCAGCGTTGCCGCGTCATCACGCGCGTTGAGATCGCAATGTCGTTGGGATCGATGCCGGCATAGCGCCGCGCGCGAGGATGATATTCCATCAAAGCCTGCAATACCGGCGTCGGCACCGGATGAAACTCAATGCCGACGTACAAACATTCGGTGCTCTCACGAAAAACCAGCACGTTGATGTCGTCGCGATAATTGAGCGGATTGCCTGGATAAGCTTTGCAAGGCCGAATGTTCGTGTGCAGATTGAACTCCTGGCGCAGTTGCAGAATCGGGCTTTGATAAACCAGCCCCTTCCTTTGCAGCTCAGGAAGCAGGTCTTTCTCCGCTTCTTCTTTCGGCTTGCTGGTGATCGCGCCGAAGAGACAGGCATCGGTTTGTTTCAACATCTGCACGGTGCGCTGCGGCAGAGCGTTGCCCTCTTTGCACCAAAAACTCCAGCCGATGTCGCCGTGATAATATTCGGCGTCAAATCCTAACTTATCGAGCACAATTCGCGCCGCTTCCATCACATCCCTGCCAACTCCGTCACCCGGGAGCCAGCCGATTTTGTGCTTGGCCATGTCCTGAAACTCCTCTCTTAAACTTTCCTTAAATTTTTCTCGAAACCAGCCGTTTCTTCAAATGACTAATAGCACTCGTAATATTGATCTCTTTCGGGCACGCTTCGACGCAGTTGAAAATCGTGTGGCAGCGCCAAACGCCGTGCGAGTCGTTGACGATGTCGAGCCGTTCGTCCGCCGCGGCATCGCGTGTGTCGAAGACGAAGCGAAATGCCTTCAACAATGCCGCCGGCCCTAAAAATTTCTGATCGGCCCAGAATGATGGACACGAGGATGTACACGCGCCGCAAAGAATGCATTTGGTAGCCTCGTCAATGAAATCGCGGTCTTCGTTGTCTTGCAGCCGCTCTTTCGCCGGCGGTGGATCGCCCGCCACAAAATATGGCTTGATGCGTTTGAGATTGTCGTAAAACGGCTGCATTTCCACGACGAGGTCTTTGATGACCTTGTACTTCTTCATCGGCTCTACAACAATATAATCAGTTTTTAGGTCTTTTACAAGCGTTTGACACGCGAGCTGGTTGCGGCCGTTGATGAGCATGGCATCCGAGCCGCACACACCGTGCGCGCAGGCGCGCCGGAAGGTGAGCGTGCCGTCCATTTTCCATTTAATATCGTGCAGCGCGTCGAGAATTCTGTAGGTCGGCGGCACGTCGAGTTTGTATTCTTTAAAGTAAGAGGCCTTGTCGATCTCTGGGTTAAATCGGAAAATTTTGAAAGTGGCGTTCATAAACTCAGCTTCCTTAATACACGGCGCGATTCAGCGCCTCAGTTACCCACGTATCCACATTCTTTCCGGCTTTTTCAGCGGCCAGAACAACTTTTTTGTGTTGATCCGGTGACAAAAGAACGGTTAAACGGCCGCTGAAGGGTTTGTCCGGTTCCTCGCCACGTTCAGCACAGAAAGCAAGATAATCTTCTACCGAATCTTCAAACGCTTTTTTAAGCTCTTCTACAGATCTCCCTTGAAAAGTGATGACATCGCGAGTATTGATCACCTCACCATGAAAAATATTCATTTCATCATCAAACTCAACGCGCGCAAGATAACCTTTGTATTGTATCATGGTTCTACTCCTGCTTCAATCAGAAAACGGCGCATGGATTTCACTGCGCCTTTATCAGTTTCTTTTCTTGGATGAGGTCGATGAAAAACGGCTCGAACATTGTTCAACGCAATCCGAACTCTTGCTCCTTCGCCCTCGCTCATCTCTGCGCCCAAAGCTTTTAGCAGGCTTTCAATATCTGTCCATAAAATGCCGGCACGAACAGGGTTGTCAAAGATCGCCTGCAGAGTTCTATGGTGCTTTGATTTCATTTAGCGCGCGGGTTAATACTTCCGCTCTTTCGGCTGAAATTTGGTAATCGTTACCGGCTTATATTCCAGCTTAACACCTTTGTCGGTTTTATATGCAAACGTGTGCTTCAGCCAATTCTTATCATCGCGTTTCGAATAATCATCGCGATAGTGCGCGCCACGGCTTTCTTTGCGGGCCAACGCACCTTCGACAATAACCTCGGCATTGTCGAGCAAGTAACCAAGCTCAATGGCGTCGAGCAAGTCGGTGTTGAACGTGCGTGTGTGGTCGTCAATATGAATATTTTGATAACGTGTTTTTAATTCGTGCACGGTTTCACGCACCGCCTTCAAGCCCTTTTCCTCGCGGAAAACCGAGCATTTGTCCATCATCTCGTCTTGCAGCTTTTGCCGCAGCTCGGCGACGGATTCTTTGCCGCTACTCTTGCTGATCCATTCGATCTTCTCGCGCGCCGTTTTATCGGCATCTTTCGGCATCGGCGCAAAATCGTTCTCGCGAATAAATTCCGTCATCGCTCTGCCGGCGCGGCGACCGTAAACGATGATATCCAGTAACGAGTTCGTGCCGAGTCGATTCGCGCCATGCACGGAAACGCACGCGCATTCTCCCGCCGCATAAAAGCCTGTCACCAGCCCGTCTTTGTGATTCGCCCGCACTTGGCCATTGAGATCAGTCGGAATACCGCCCATGATGTAATGCGCCGTCGGCTGAATCGGAATCGGCTCCTTGATCGGCTCAACGCCGAGATAGGTGCGCGCGAAGCCGGTGACATCGGGCAATTTTTTGTCAATCACCTCTTTGCCCAAATGCGTCAAATCAAGATGAACGTATTCGGTGCCATCATCACCTTTAATGCCTCGGCCTTCGCGAAATTCGGTGTAAATGCAGCGGCTCACCACATCACGCGGCGCGAGATCTTTAATCGTCGGCGCATAACGTTCCATGAAACGCTCGCCATTTTTATTGCGCAGAATGCCGCCTTCGCCGCGTGCTGCCTCCGAGACCAAAATTCCCAGCTTGAAAAGTCCGGTCGGATGAAATTGCACAAATTCGTGATCTTCAATCGGCACGCCGTGATTGTAAGCGATCGCAATGCCGTCGCCGACCAAGCCGTGCGCGTTGGAAGAAATGCGAAATACCTTGCATGCGCCGCCGGTGGCGAACATCACGGCTTTGGCGTAAAATGTGTGAATCTCCGAAGTGAGAATGTCCATCGCCACCACGCCACGACAGATATTGTCTTCAATCAAAACATCGAGGAGAAAGAACTCGGAAAAAAACTCGACGCCTTTTTTGACGCAATTTTCATGGAGCGTGTGGAGCATAATGTGGCCGGTGCGGTCGGCGGCAAAGCAGGCGCGCTGCACCGCGGCCTCGCCGAAATTGCGCGTGTGCCCGCCGAAACGGCGTTGCGCGATCCGCCCGTCTTTATTGCGCGAAAACGGCATGCCGATGTGCTCCAGCTCGTAAATCGTCTGCGGCGCATCATGCGTGAGAATCTCAATAGCGTCTTGATCGCCGAGATAATCGCTCCCCTTCACCGTGTCGAACATGTGCCATTCCCAATTGTCCTCCTCTTCATTGCCCAGCGCCGCACATACGCCGCCTTGCGCCGCTGCTGTGTGCGAGCGTGTCGGGTACAATTTCGTTATGACCGCACAACGAACGCCTTCGGGAATTTCCAAAGCCGCGCGGCAGCCGGCGCCGCCGGCGCCAACAATCACAACGTCGTATTGCAAAACCATTTTCCTTCCATTCCTCTTTTCAGTGGCCAGTTATCAGTTACCAGTCATCAGTATCAAGCATCGAGAAACTAATTTGGATATTTGAATGGCAGAATCACAATGAGCGCGGCGATAAGGGCCGCCAGGCCGAGCGTCCACAAAGTTCCATACACCAACAAACGCTGATTTTCTTTGCGAACATAATCCGCCGCGATGATCCACAAGCCGTTCATACCGTGATAAAGTGCGAAAGCGACAAAGAGAATATCGAACGCTTTCCAGAACGGATCGGAGAGTTTGGCCGCAACTTCCGCATAAGTGTCAGCGCCAAACCCGCCTTGGCCGCCTGAAATTGAGAAGTGATTCACTTTATAATGAATAAACAAGAGCGGAATGAGAATCACACCGGTCACGCGTTGATAGAACCACGCAAAATGTCCGGCATTTCCTGAAGCTCGATTTTGAGCCATCACTCCCTCGTTTGTAGTATTCCCTTTAGGGATCGGGTGTTGACTATTTGGAAGAGCCGTTGCGAAATCAATGCAACATTGTCCTACTAACCACAATCCACGTGCCGACGATAAACAACACTGCCGTTGCCGCCATCGCGCCCCAAAAAAGTTTCTTGTGATAACGCGCCCCTTCGGCAAAATCGACAACCACAATACGCAGACCGTTGAGCGCATGGAAGATAATCGCGCCCATCAGCAAAATTTCACTGATTTTGATCAACGGGCTTTTGTAAAACTCCATCACTGCGTTGAACTTTTCCGGCCCGCCGTAAATTTGCGTCTGTGTCCAGATATGAAAAAAGAGAAAGATGGTAATGCCAACGCCGGTGATGCGATGCAACAGCCACGAGAACATGCCGGTTTTGACTTCATAACCGAGAAAACGCATGCCAGCTCCTCTCCTGTTCTGTAAAACTTTTTAGGCAAGAACCAATAATCCAAAACTCCATCATCCAACAATCAATTTAGATATGTATCGCCTCCCCAAACGCATTCGCCGCCGCTTCCATCACCGCCTCGGTCAGCGTCGGATGCGCGTGAACGGTTTTGATAATATCGTGCGCTGTCGCTTCGGCGGTTTTGGCCAGCACCAGTTCCGCAATCAAATCCGTGGCCTCATTGCCGAGAATGTGCGCGCCGAGCAGCTCGCCGTATTTTTTGTCAAAGATCAATTTAACGAAGCCATCCGTCTCGCCAACTGCGATCGATTTACCAAGCGGCTTGAATGGGAAACGCCCAACGGCAACGTCATGGCCTTTCTCTTTAGCTTTCGCCTCGGTCAAACCCACGCTCGCGACTTGCGGCTGGCAATAAGTGCAGCCTGGAATGGCATCATAACGAACCGGCGTCGGATGCTTGTCCGCAATTGCTTCGACACAGCAAATGCCTTCCGCCGAAGCCACATGCGCTAGCAACGGCGCGCCGATCACATCACCGACGGCGTAGATGCCAGGCACGTTGGTGCGGTAAAATTGATCATATTTAATGAATGATCTATCAACCGCAACGCCGGCATCCTCAAGTCCCATGTTTTCCGTATTGCCGAAAAAGCCGATGGCCATCAAAGCCACGTCACCGGAAATTTCTTTCTTGCCAGTTTTCGTCGCAACAGTTACAGTCACGCCGCTTGACGTCGTCTTCACCGCTTCCACTTTGGCGTCGGTTTCGATGGCGATACCGCTTTTCTTGAAATTGGCAGATAGCGATTTCACCACTTCCTCGTCTTCGAGCGGCAGAATTTGCGGCATCATTTCGAGAATAGTAACTTTGCAGCCGAAGGCATTATAGAAATACGCAAACTCGACGCCAATCGGACCGCCGCCGATGATCACCATGGATTTGGGCATGGGATCAAGGATCATTGCCTCGGTGCTGGTGATGATTTTTTTGCGATCGATCTCCACGCCAGGAATGCTGCGATGTCTGCCGCCGGTGGCAATAACAACGTGTTTGGCGCGATATTCGCCGACCGCCTTGCCGTCTTTGGTGACTTCCAATGTTTTATCTTTACGAAGCCGAGCGCGCCCATCGACGTGCTCGATTTTATTTTTTCTAAATAGAAAATTCACCCCTTTACTGATTTGATCGGCAATCTTGCGGCTGCGTTGAATAATGGGCGTCCATTCAAAACTGATCTGCTCGGCTTTTAAACCAAACTCTTTGGCGCGGTGCATGAGATGATAAACTTCCGCCGAGCGTAGCAACGCTTTGCTCGGAATGCAGCCCCAATTCAAGCATAGTCCACCCAATTTGTCTTGCTCAATGACGCCAACATTCATGCCAAGCTGCGCCGCGCGAATCGCTGCCACGTAACCGCCTGGTCCGCCGCCGACAACGATGAGATCAAACTCTTTCAACTCTCCGCTCCTGTTCTATTTCTATTCAAATTTCACTTGGTAGTAAATTTCTGCCACGGCCAATTCACAGTTGAGTGAGGGCAATTTGATGAGACTCTGCATATCACTCACTTCTGATAATAATACCCATTTCCCGTCTTCCTGTTTGGCGTGTTGATCGATTTTGCAGCGATCTTGCGCGATTAACAGAAATTCACGAAGCGTCGGGATTCTTCGGTAATGCTCAAACTTCTTGCCGCGATCAAAGGCTTCCGTGCTGTCCGACAATATCTCAACCAGCAAGAGAGGATTCAACAACAAATCTTTGTCATCGAATTGTGCTTCACCACAAACCACGCTCACGTCGGGATAAGTGTACAATCCGGTTGCAGGGATTTTGAGCCGCTGTTCACTTGGAAAGACTGTACAATCTCGGCCTTTGAGCTTGGCGCGAAGCTCCGCCCCGATATTCAGTAAAATCACATTATGTCGCGGGCTTCCTCCGGCCATTGCAAAAATTTCACCGGCATAATACTGGCTCTTGTACTCGGCGGCGCGTTCGAGCGCTAAATATTCTTCGGGTGAATAAAATTTTTTAGGCAAAGCGGACATAAGCAAAACCGGCAATCAAACAAAGTATATTGTTATTCTCCAGCAAAAGCGAATCTCGTCGTGTATTTTTTTTCTCGCAGCGATTCTTTTTCAACAATATCCCGCACCACTTTCTTCACGTGCTCACGGCCATTCTCAATAAAAATATTCTCGCCGCCTTTGCTCGCGGCGACGACGCCGGCGATGTACAAACCTGGCACGTTGGTCGCGAACGTTTCAGGATTATAGCAAATCTTTCGATTCACCTCGTCGATTTGAACGCCAGATCGCTGCACAAACTCAAAGTCCGGATGGTAGCCGGTCATCGCAAACACGTAGTCGTTTTCCAAGCGCTGCTCGTGATCAGAGCCGTTCTTCACGAAGATAGCATCTTCTGTGATGCGCGTGACGCGTGTGTTGAACAGCGCTTTGATACTCCCCTCCTTGATCCGGTTGAGAATATCGGGACGGAGCCAGTATTTGACGCTTTGTCCAATCTCCACGCCGCAATGAACGAGCGTCACCTCAGCACCGTGGCGATACAGATCGAGCGCCGCCTCAACCGCCGAGCTTTTGCCGCCGATGACAGCCACTTTGCGGCGATAAAAAGGGAACGGTTCGGTATAATAATGTGAGACTTTCGGCAGATTCTCGCCGTCGATATTGAGAAAATTGGGATTGTCATAAAAACCCGTGGCGATGACCACTTGTCGCGCCTGGTATTTTTGCTTCGCGCTGATGATCTCGAAAACGCTCTCCCCTGCTTTGATCTGATCGACGCGTTCGTCGAAATGAACATCGAGCTTGTAGTGCTCGCTGACGCCGCGATAGTAGTTCAGCAAATCCTGCCGCGACGGTTTGCTGTCGGTAATGATGAAAGGAATATCGCCGATTGACAAAAGCTCCGGTGTGGAAAAAAAACGCACGTTGATCGGGCAGCGAAAAATCGAATTGGTCAGGCAGCCTTTTTCAAGAATCAAATGCGAAAGCCCGCTGCGCTTGGCCTCAATGGCACAAGCCAGGCCAACTGGACCGGCGCCGATAATCAAAACGTCGATCAATGAATCTTTGTCCTGTCCACCTGATGCGGGTCTCACGGTTTTAAGAGATTCCTTCTGTTTTGTATTTTGCCACTTCGCATTTTCTTGCCTTTGTTCGCGCCGGAATTTACGGAGTTGAACCATACAGAATATGAAAAGCCCCATGCCAAAGGCGAAGATCAGCAATTGGGCCAGAAAAACTTCGAGCATTTTCTTTACCAAAAGTTTCGGCAATTCACCACTCGGCAATTACTTGCCTTGCGAGCGGCGAAATTTGCGGATTTGAATTATAGCAAAGATGTAAAGCCCGACGCCAAAGGCAAAGATCAATAATATTCCAAGAAAAACACTAGACATTTTCTTCTCCAAGAGTTTCAGTATAAAAAGGTTAATCCAAGCCCGCCTCCAATGAGAAGGAGTCCTAGAGTAATGCCTCCGATACCTTCAACCCAACGTATAGTCCCTTTATAGTCAAATCAGTGCAAAAAAAGCAAAGATTTTTTTGATGAGTTTCATTTCGCTCAATATTTATGCGGCTTTTATGGGGTTTTCAAAAGCCTCCAACTTTTTGATTGCAAGTTGTCTTTAAAATGCAAATCCGTGTAAAAACAAAAAATTTATCCGCTTAATCAGCTCAATCCGCTTACTATTTTTTGTATGCGGATAAAGCGGATTGAGCTGATTAAACCTGTTTGGTTGCGGCTCGTCCTATATGTTATCTTATTCATAAGTGATTCCAAAAGATGTTTACAACCTGTCTGTAATTCTTTTTGTTATTATTGTCTTGTTGTTGCTCCTTGTTCTTGCCCGTCCAGCACGAACGAAGA
>JBOHQZ010000153.1:0-10290 GCA_050732275.1 bacterium | reverse complement strand
CACCCATTCGTGTCACTCTCATCTTTGTCTTTCCCTCCAACCCATGCCCAAAATGCCCCGTCCAGGTTATGGAATAAGCCGGCCTAAATCCGTAATATGTGTCCAGCGCTTTTATCTGTGAATCAACATCAAACTTAAACATTGAGTGTATGAATGAACCACTTGCTCATCATCGAGGACGACCCCAACACCCTATCAGGCCTGCAAGACCTGCTCCGCCAGGAGGGTTATCGGGTTCACGGGGTCACGCGAGGACGCCAAGCCATTCAGATCATTCTGGCCGAATCAATCGATATCGTGATTTGTGATTATAGCTTGCCGGATATGGACGGGTTGCAAGTGTGCCGCGAGCTCAAGCGCTTGCAGCCAGAACTCAAGGTCTTTCTGGTTACCGCCTATAGCAATGCCGAAATCGTTAGAGCGGCGAAAGAGTGCCGCATCGCCAAGATTTTCCACAAGCCACTGGATTTGGAGGAATTGTTGGCAAAATTGGCGGCATTCTCATCATCCTGGCTGATCCGTGACGAGGAGATGTTTGTTTTGGCGTGATGATCAACACGTCAATGCGAATTTGTTGCAGCTACTCAAGAACTTTAAAAAGCCGCAGCCCAACGGATGAATTAAGACCAACGGATAAAGAAATAAACTCTCAAAACGCATCAAAGTATATGAGACCGCTTTTTCCCCATGGATTGAAGAACCGCACTGATTTTTTTAATGGGCTATCTATCGGTGGGATTTTTCAATTCGTGGGAATTTAAAAAAAGAAAAGCATTTCTAAATCCGTTGGTCGCTTTTCCATCCGTTGGCCACATAACGATTTTCCAAATTTATTCTGCATTTGCCAGGCTAATCAATCCTTTTAGCCTCTTACTCATCAAACCAATTCTAAGGAGGGTTGTACATGCACTTCAAAACCAAAAAGGCTCTGCCGCTCATTTTGTTGTTGGCGGCAGGGCTGATGAGTTGTGCCGATGTCCCCTCGACCGGGCCGCAGCCTCCGAACCTGATCGCGCAGTTTCGCTTCGTACACGCGGCCGGAGATCTCGGCAACGTCGGGGTCGTGGTTGACGGGGCGGCCGTCGGCAGCCTCGCTTTCAAAGCCGCGTTGCCTTATACGGAGTTTCCGGCAGGCTCGCGGGTGGCGGTGTTGAGCAACGGCGATACGCTGCGCATCGCCATGGAGTCCTATAGTCGCGGCACCGTGGTGATTTTGCCGAAAGCGGGCCCGGTGAGGGAAATTATCAAACTTTCGGAACGGCGCGTTTTTGATTCCGTCAACACCGGCGAAGCGTGGCTACGGATCGTACATGCGGCGGAGGTACCGAATCTGTTTGTGAAAATCGTTGGCCCGGACACCGTACGGTTGAGCGATACGGCGTTCAGTAACGCAACAAACTCAACAAACTATTTGCGGCTTCCTGCCGGAAATTATACGATTTCGGTGGCGACGGCCGCGGATACCACAACGATTCTGGCGTCCGCGACTCTCAACGCCGTCAACAAGCGCCAAACCAGCGTGATTTTGAGAAGCGCTGGTGCTTTAGAACTTGTTAATCTCGCGGATGATTGAGTTGCTGCAGAGCATAAAATTCAACGAACCCAATCACATGTCATTCTGAAAGAATCCCTACGGGCGTAGCCTTCTTCAATTCAGCACTGGTCTCTGAAGCAAAAAAGCCTGCCCTGCCGCAGGCCAGGGATTCCTACGGAATGACAGGCTAATTTCTGGAGATTTTTATGAAACGAAATTGTCTTGCCTTCTTGCTCGTGGCGCTGCTCGTGCCGGCGCTGCTGTTGGCGGGAACGACCGGAAAAATCAAAGGTAAAGTGACGGATCGCGAGAGCGGCGAGCCGTTGCCGGGCGCCAACGTTCTGATCGTGGGAACGACTTACGGCGCGGCCTCGGATTTCAACGGCGAGTTTGTGATTCTCAACGTCCCGCCGGGCTTGTACACGGTCAAATCGACATTTATCGGCTATCAAGAAGTGAGCATTGTCAACATTCGCGTCAACGCCGATTTGACGACGGAAGCCAATTTCAAGATGCCGACCACCGCGGTGGAAGTTGGCGAAATCAGTATCGTGGCTGAGCGGCCATTGGTGAATAAGAATGCCACCAACGCCGTGCGCATTCAGAGCGCCGAAGATATTCAAAATTTGCCGGTGCGCGGCGTCGGCGCGGCGATTGCTCTGCAGCCCGGCATCGTGGTACAAAACGGGCTGATGTACATTCGCGGCGGCCGCAATGACGAAGTCGGATTTTATCTCGAGGGCGCCAGCGCGCGGGATGCCAACACCGGCAACAACGCCATCACGGTGATTCCGGAAGCGCTAGAAGAGCTGCAAATTCAAGCCGGCGGCTTCAATGCCGAGTTTGGCGGCGCCAATGCCGGCATCATCCGCCAGACGCTGAAGTCCGGCAGCCGGGATTACCATTTCTCTTTTCAGGGTGAAACCGATAATCTCGTCAAGGCGGGAAATCAGTTTCTGAATACGTATTCTTACGGCCACACGGACTACACGTTGACGTTCAGCGGCCCGGTGCCGAAGACCAACAACAAACTGCGCTTTTTCATGGCGGGCCAAAATGTTTTTGACCGCGATCGCCTCGCGCAATTCTGGAAAGGCTTTGATTTCAATAATGCGCCGGCTTACGTGGACGAGCATAACTTCCCGCTCGTCTTCACCAACAATAGCGGCGAGCCGTTGGAAGCTTTTATCCAGCAGCAAGGCATTCACATGCGTGACGGCATCATTCCGACGACGGCGCGCAACTTGTGGATCGGGAACGGCACGCTGGTGTTCGACGCCAACCCCATCATCGTCCGGTTTGGCGGCTCGTTCTCGTTTCAGCGCCAGGATGGTATTGGCGGTTTCCCGAATTACGTCTCGAACATGTTCAATCGTGACCGCACCCGGACGGATGATTTGAGCACGGGCTTGGTCAATTTGAAATTCACCCACTTGCTCGGCACGCGCTCATTCTACGAAATCAACTTGAATTATTTCGACCGGCGCCAGGCGATTTACGATCCTATTTTCAAACATAATATTTGGGCCTACTGGGATAGCGTTGCCAGCGCCGAACAGGGCATCTCTTTTTTTCGCTGGGAAGATCCCACCTTGTGGCGCGGCGGCAATTCCTTTGACATTCATGGATTCGATTTCTTTGCCCCGGGCGCGCCCTCAGGCGGGCAGGGCCTTTCTGGATTTGGCGGTGTTGCTTATGCCAAAAACAAACGCGGCTACTTTGGCGGCTCGCTGGGTTTCACCACCCAGTATCGCTCGCATGAATTGAAGCTCGGCGCTTCGTATGAGCGATGGACATCGCGAAACTTTGGCGCGGTGCCGCGCACGCTGCTGACTTCGGCGCGCGCGAATCCGGATGTTCTTCGCGGCGCGTTGGCCGGCAATCCGAGCGATGTTAGCGCCTTTGCCTCCAGCGTCGGCAACCAGCAATGGCTCACATACGGCTACGACGCTTTTGGCAATGAAATCAATAGCGATGGCCCGGATGGACCCAGACACCCGGCGTATTTTTCCGGCTACCTGCAGGACCGATTCGAGGTTTCCGATTTGGTGATCAACGCCGGCTTGCGTCTCGACGTGATTGACAACGATGATTTCACCTTTGCCGATCCCAACAATCCGCCATGGGACCGCGCCAATCACGGCTTGTTGGTTGATCAACTGGTTAAAGAAAAGGCTGATGTTGAATTCAGCCCCCGGTTGGGCCTGGCGTTTCCGGTTACCGATCGCACCGTGTTCCATTTGCAATACGGCAAATTCGTGCAGGCGCCGGCGTTTGGGAATATTTACAACGGCTCTACTTGGTATGACGCTCTTTTTACCGGTGGCACTTCTTTCCAGACCTCCCTGGTCGGGCTTGGGCTGAAGCCGGAAAAAACGGTTCAGTATGAAATCGGTTTCAACCAGCAGTTTGCTGACAATGCGGCTTTCGACGTCACCCTGTTTTACAAAAATATTGAGGGCCAATTGCAAACGGCCAAGATCGTCACTGACCCGACTTCGTCGGCATTTGCTTACAATATTTTGACCAACGGCGATTTTGCCACCACCTCCGGCATGGAGCTGTCGCTGACGCTGCGGCGCACCAATCGGGTGTCGGCGCAATTGAACTATACGTTCTCACGCTCTTTGGGCACCGGCTCGGTGAACAATAGCGCCATTGCCGGTATCGAGCTGGATCAGGAACTGCCGTCGGTGATTTCACCGTTGGATTTCCACCGGCCGCACCGCGGCTCGATGAATTTTGACTATCGCTTCGGCAAAGGTGATGGCGGCCGCCTGCTGGAGCGCACCGGATTGAATCTGCTCTTCACCTTCACCAGCGGCCATCCGTATACACTGGCCAAAGGCGATTTCGGCCAGCAAGACGCTTCTTTAGCCGGCGAAATTACCGATCCGCGCTCCCGTGAGCCGTTGGAGAATGTGAACGCGTCGCTCACCCCCTGGAACACGCAACTGAACCTCCGTCTCGATCGCACCATCGATCTCGGGCCGGTTGAAACCAACGTCTATTTTTACGTGCAAAACCTGACTAATCGCATGAATGCGATCAATGTCTACAACCGGACCGGCAATCCGTTTAACGACGGCTTTTTGGATAGTCCGGCGTTGAGCGGCGGAATCGTTCAAGCCAACGGCGGCCTGACCTACGAGGCGCTGCACCGCGCCATCAATCTGAATGGCAATGGCACGAATTATTCCCGCAATAATGGCGTGGCATTGCTGGGCCAGCCGCGCACCATTCGCGTTGGCGCGAGGATTCAGTTTTAGGTTCGTAGTAGCCCCTTTAGGGGCGCAGTTGCAGGAATAAGACAAGCGGAGTGCGAAGCTTCAGCTTCGCCATGCTGAAGCATTGCACTCCGATTGCGAAATGCGATGCACGCAAACGATTATCATCAACGACTGCCCAATTGGGCACAATGAATTCCGAAGAAAACAAAGCTCGTAGTAGCCGCCTTTCAAGACCGGAAATATTTTGCTTGCGGCGCCTGAAGGCGCTACTACGAACTATCATCACGGAGGCGTGAGAAATGAGAAAAAAATCATTCCTTCTTCTCTGCACGTTTTTAACGGCGGCGTTGTTCATCTCTCGTGAACAAGTGCGCGCCGTTGAAGGAGGCAATCGTAAGTCGGTGCAAAGGCTGGCCAAAACCACCGATGGCCCCACCACCAATCGCACCCTGATCAACATCGGCAACGTGGCGATGTGGATTGTTTCCAATGGCAAATCCGCCACCAACCCGACGACCAACGCGCCGGGATTGTATTTCCCGCGCGGCACCAGCCCGCTGGTGGCGACGATTTTTCAAGACGGTTTTATCTGGGGTGGCCAAGTCAATGATGGCAACGCCAGAAGGGTTCGGGTGGGTGGCCAGGATTTCGTCATTGGCACCGTGCCCGGAGCCATCATTTCGCGTGGTGTCGCCGAAGATATCAACGATCGTGCGAACGTCGATCGTGTTTGGCGCGTGCGCCGGGATTTTGCCACGGCCAATTTGCGCCAGGATGCCGCGGAATTTTTTCTGGCCACGGCCGCTCAAGTCACCGAAGGGCAAATACAACAGGTGCGTGATATTTATCGCCAGGACTGGATCGATTGGCCGGTGCGCAAAGGCGCGCCGTTTTACGACACCGATGGCGACGGCCAATATACGCCGCAGTTCGATGCCAATGGCTCACCCAAGCTTGCCCCGCGCGCCGGCGAAGCCTATGACCCGGCGAAGCATGCCGATGAGCCGGGCTATGCCGATGGCGATCAAGTCGTGTGGCTGGTTGCCAACGATTTGGATGCGTCGACGGCAGAACTGTTTTCGGGATCGCCACCGGTCGGCATTGAAATGCAGCTCACGTTGTGGGCCTACCGTCGCGCTGATGCCTTGGGCAACGTGATCTTCAAGCAATTTCGCATTATTTACAAAGGCACGGCCATCACGCCAGCTAACGCCACCATCGATAGCATGTATTTCTGCCAGTTTGCAGACCCGGATCTCGGCAGCTCTGGCGACGATTACGTCGGCTGCGATACCACGTTGAGCTTGGGCTATGTTTATAACTCGCAAGCGGTTGATGGCAATTATTCGGGGGTTGGGCTGCCGCCACCGGCTGCGGGATACGATTTCTTCGCCGGCCCGCTCGTGGCGGATCCGAACGGGGTGGCGATTTTCGGCCTGAAAGAACGTCCGGGCTTTCGCAATCTGCCGATGACCTCGTTTGCTTATTTTGCTGCCGGCCAAAATGATCGCGATCCTGATACCGGCGGCAACGATTATCTCAGCACGCGGCAATGGTACAATTTGCTGCGAGGTTTCCGCCCCCGTCCGGAAAGTCCGCCGGATCCGTGGCGTGATCCCGACAATAATATTACGAAGTTTCGAGTTCCTGGTGATCCCATCTCGAACTCCGGTTGGCTTGACTCTGTCACCGGCGATCGGCGTTTGCTCCAAGCCACCGGGCCGTTTGCGATGGCGCTGGGCGACACTCAGGAAACGGTGGTCGCTTCGATTTCCGCGCTTGGCTCCGACCGGCTTTCGAGTATTGCCGTGCTAAAATTCTTCGATCGTTTCGCGCAAGATGCTTTTGACAATCTTTTTGAACTGCCCAAACCCCCGGCTCTTCCGAACCTGATTGCTTCAGAATATGATGGGCAAATTTTTCTCAACTGGGCCTCGAATCAAGCGGGAGTGGCTGCCACCGAGGACGAAACGATCAAGGGATATGCGTTCGAAGGGTACAATATTTATCAGTTGCCTACCGCGGGAGCCGCGGTTGAGCAAGGCATCAAATTGGCAACTTTCGACGTCAACAACTCCATCCGCACGATATCGCAAGAAACCTTCGATCCCAGGTCCGGACTGATTCTCAACCTTCCCGTGCAATTCGGTAATGATAGCGGCATCTCACGGACTTTCCTGATTGACCGGGATCGCCTGCGCGATACGCCGCTGATCAACGGGCAACCGTATTTTTTTGGCGTCACGGCTTATAGCTATAATGCAGATCCGAATGTGGCGTCAAAAACTCTGGAAAGCCCGCCCTCGATTGTGACGGTCGTTCCACAAAGCACGAAACCGGGTGTGCGTTTGCCCTCGACTCCCGGTGATTCGTTGACCGTGCAGCACCAGGGGCCAAGCGCAGGCTCAGTGGCGGCCCTCGTGCTGGATCCGCTCAAGGCGACCAGCCATGCTTATGAAGTGACTTTTGCAGATGACGGTCACGGCGGCTTCGTCTGGGCTTTGACGAACAAGACGACCGGCCAAATCATGTTGTCGAATCAAACCAACCAAACCGGTGACGGCAATTATCTCCTCGTCGATGGCCTGCAAGTCAAGGTCATCGGAGCGCCGCCGGGCATGAAAGAGTTTCAGATTCCGTCCGGCGCCCGGCGTTGGACTTTTGCCAATGCGGATGGATTTACCGACGGGGCAGGCAATCACATGGAAGGACTGAGCGGCGCTATTGGCTGGGCCGGGCAATTTTGGTTCAGCGGCTCCACGGTCGGCGCTGCGCAGTTGCGCCATGTGCTGGTCAAATTTGCCGGCACAGATACCGACGGCAATCTTCTTGATCCGGGCGATCCTGACGCCTCGTTTGGTTATCGTTATTTGCGTGGTGCGGCGGCGCCACCGGCCAACCCGGAATTTGCGCCTTTCATCGTCAATCCCACGGCCGGCTACGCGTATCAGGATTATACGAAGAGTGTGCCTTTCGCCGCTTACGACATGGAGACGAATCCGCCGACTCGTCTCGCCATCGGTTATCTCGAAAACAATGTGGCCGGAGGCAGAGTGAACGGTCGTTACTGGCCGCCTTACAGCGACGAAGGTGTTGACAACACGGCCACCACCGGGCCGCGCGAATGGTTCTTTATTTTCGACGCGGCGTACAGCGAAACTCCGAATGCAGCTTTGAGCGTCGATATTTTGAACAATACCGTGCCGATGATGTGGTTTGGGACGCCGAACCGTCGCGGCGGCAACATCACTTTCCAGGCAAATGATGAGTTCCTGATCGTCTCCAATAAAATCAACTCCACTGCGGATGTCTTTTCCTTCACCAGCAGAGGGCCGGTTGTCGATGCCAATGCGGCGAAGCAAGATGTTGCCCGGTTGGTCAAGGCCTTCCCGAATCCTTATCTCGGCTTCAACCGGTTCGAGCAGAACAATTTCACCCGCTTTATTACGTTTTCGCACCTGCCGGACAAAGCCATCGTTCGCATCTTCAATCTTGCCGGCGTGCTGGTGCGCACGCTGACCAAAGGCCTCGACGCGCCGGACAATGCGCAGTTCATGCGCTGGAATTTGCAGAACGAAGCGGGCCTGCCGGTGGCCAGCGGCATCTACGTTGCGCGCATCGAATTTCCGGATTTGGGCATGACGAAAGATTTGAAGATCGCCATCGTGCAAGAGCAACAGTTCTTGAGAAACTTTTGAGTAGGGAATTTACGTCAACAAGTTAAGCAAGAAAGCTTGCAGCATATTATGTCCCGGAGGGACAAATGACAATAGCCTAACAATTTATTGTTGGGAAACTAGGGATTTATCTGTAACCCGAAGTCCCGAACGGGACGAATGAAAACGATGAACTAGATATGCGAGCATATCTAGTTCATTCGTCCCTCTGGGACTCGCGAGGCATCGGTGAATCAAACTCCCAGAGATAAATCTCTGGGCTAATGTCATCTTGTCCCTTTGGGATAGAAATCTGTACAAAGCAGCAACTCTTAACTTTACGGAGAAAAATTATGAAGTACAGAATCGATAGAATCTTGGCGCTCTTGCTGGCTTTCATCGCTGTGGCGAGTGCCAGCGCTTTCGCCCAAGAAAGCCGCACCGGCACGAATGCGGCTGCAGAGTTGTTGATCCCGGTCGGCGGCCGTTATATCGGCATGGGCGGCGCTTCCATTGCCTCCGTGCAGGGCATCGAAGCGATTTATTGGAACCCTGCTGGCCTCAATCGTTCGAACTATTCCGCCAATGCCATGTTTTCCTACATGCGTCACATCTCGGACATTAATGTCAATTTCGTGGCGGTCTGCGCGAACTTTGGCGGCCTCGGTACTCTTGGTTTCAGCATCAAATCATTGGATATCGGCGATATCGAGGTGACTACCGAAGATGCGCCGGATGGAACCGGCGCGGTGCTCAGCCCGCAATTTCTCACCACAGGATTGACTTATTCGCGCGCGCTGAGCGATCGCGTGAATGTCGGCGCTACTTTGAACGTGATCAGTGAAAATATCGATCGCGTCGGCGCCACCGGTTTTGCGCTCGACGCCGGCGTGCAGTACAGCAACCTCGGCAAGATCGACGGTCTGAGCATCGGCGTCGCCGTAAAGAACATCGGACCGGCGATGCAATATGGCGGCACCGGCTTAAATCGTAATTCGCAGCCGTTGAACTCCGACCGCGGCCCTTCACCTTATCAAGTCGTGGCGCAAAAAGATGAGCTGCCGACCACGTTGGAACTCGGCTTGTCTTATGCGCTGCCGATAGGCGGCAAAGATAAATTGCTCCTGACCTCACTGTTTCAAGACAACAACTTTCAGGAAAATGTCGGCCGCTTCGGCGCGGAGTACAATTTTCACGACCTGTTCTTCTTGCGCGGCGGTTACAGCCTTTCGCCGGATACGCCGGATGACGCCGTCGGCAAAGGCGCCTACATTTACGGCCTGACGCTCGGCGCCGGCCTGCACTATGACTTCACCGGCCTCGGCATCGACATCAATTATGCCTATCGCGATCTGCAATTTTTTAGCGCCAGCAACGTGCTTTCCGTTTCGCTGGGATTTTAAGTGAAGCCCGGACTTGCGTGATGAGTGAAGTCCGACTTGCGCCGAGCGAGGTTTCAAATTTTGTAAAACCCCGCAGCGCCAGTCGGACTTCGCCCCGCGTGACCCGCTCAACAGCGCAAGTCCGGCTTCGCCCTATTCTCAGTCCAACGGATAAAGGCTGCCAACGAAGCTGTCATTCCGTAGGAATGTCCATGCCGCGGCTGCGGCATCCACAATGATGAAAATCGGACAACAGTTCACGGTTGCAATGCTAAAGCATTGGACTCCGGTTCCTTTTCGTGGTAAAAAGATGCTTACCGCATGACAGGTTATTAAGATAACGAAATAATTTGGTAGCAAAATATTTTGCCTTATCCGTTGGCCGTTTTTATCCGTTGGTCATTTCATTTGAAAAATTGATTTGACCAACCATGCGTTCCTTTTTAAAAAAGTTTAAATTTCATCGGCGCCATGGAACCGTCGTCATT
>JBOHQZ010000152.1:0-10340 GCA_050732275.1 bacterium | reverse complement strand
ACGAGCCAAACGCTTAATCGCGCGTGGGACGTTCTCATTACACTGAGTGCGACGCTTGCAGCTTTGTTTATACCGATAAAGCTGGTACTGGGGTGGCAAAACCGCGCCGGCATGATCTATTTTGATGTCATCGGGACTGCTGTTTTTAGTATTGACCTCTTCTTGCAGTTGCAACGTTCACGATATGCCAAACAGGATCAATTCATTCACGAAAAAAGCCGAAGCGCGGCCGGCTATCAGAATGGATGGCTCACAATCGATCTGCTGGCTGCGATGCCCTTGAATCTCGTCTTTCACATCACGCTGCTGCAGTTTCTTCGACTCTTGAAGCTCGCGCGTATCGCACAATTCATGCGACACTGGCGGCAACGGGCGGTCAAATATTCCAACCTGCTGCGCCTGACGTTTTTTGCTTACTGGCTTTTGCTCTCCGCGCACTGGCTTGCCTGTGGGTGGCTGGCTTTACGTGGCGTCTCGGCGGCGGACGATGACTGGACAAATTATCTTCGCGCGCTCTACTGGACAATTCAAACCCTGTCGACGGTAGGATATGGGGATCTCACGCCCGTGACGAACGCCCAGACGCTATACACCATGGGTGTGATGATTGTCGGGGTTGGGGTTTACGGCTACATCATCGGCAACGTCGCCAGCCTTCTGGCCAATATCGACCCGGCCAAAGCTCAGCATCTGGCCAATATGGAAAGATTGACGGCGTTCATGAATTATCGGAATATTCCGCCGCGGCTGCAAAAACGCCTGCGCGATTATTATGCCTACCTTTGGGAAAAGCGGATGAGCTTTGACGAGTCCAACATCATTTCGGCGCTGCCGCCGAGCTTGAGAACCGAGGTGGCGCTTTTTCTGAAGCGGGATATTATCGAGAAAGTGCCGTTGTTCCAAGGCGCCAGCGATGAATTTATTCGGGAAATCGCTTTGCAAATGACGCCGGTGATTTTCACCCCTGGCGATTACGTTTATAAAGCCGGAGAATGGGGCCGGGACATGTACTTCATCACCCAGGGCGCGGTTGAAGTCGTGTCCAAAGACGGGACCGTGGTTTATGCCACCCTTACGGATGGAGATTTTTTCGGAGAGATCGCATTGGTTCTCCAGCAGCATCGCTCTGCCAGCGTTCGCGCCGTGAGCTACTGCGATCTGTACCGGCTCGACAAAGAAATGTTCGACCACGTGCTCGCACATTATCCAAACATTGCCGCGCAAATTGAAGCGAAGGCGAGGGAGCGAAATAAGGAGTGGTAGGTTTCGCCGGCTGACAGGAAAGGTTTTCGCCTTTAACAAAAAACTCCAACAAAAAATCCTCTTGACTTTCCCACGATATTTTGATAAATTGCGTTCGGTAGGGAATCATTTGAGCCGTCCATTCAGTAACAGATGTTCCAAGGCGTTACATTCATTAATCACACGACTCAGGACTAATTTAATTCGACATGGCACTAGTGTCTGATGCTAATGAATTATTTTTTAAATTTTTATACCAGCTCTAAAATTTGCGCATCTCGTAGCATTTTGTATCTCAGCACTGGCACTTAGTTTGTAACATTTCTGATACACTGTCGGTTTGTGTGGAAACGTAAAGTTTGAGAGGCATTGAAATGACTCGCAAAAAATCAGCGATTATTCCATACCGTTTCGTAAAAGATCAGCTCCAAATATTGCTGGTGACGACCTCTTCTGATCGTAAGCGTGGCCGTAAGTGGGTTATCCCAAAAGGAGGAATTGCAGCACCGTTAAAGCCTCATCTCTCAGCCATTAAGGAGGCTTATGAGGAAGCCGGCGTATTGGTGGGTAAACCACATCCGATCTGCGTGGGTAAATACCGCGACAGCTCAAAAGGTGAACCCATACCAACTTTCCTATTGGAAGTGGCGAAGCTTAATAAAGATTGGCCGGAAAAGTACAAGAGAAAAAGAAAATGGGTCAATGCGGATAAATGCGAAGGATATATAAAGAATACCGATTTATTGAGCGTTATTAGTGAGGGCGTTCGCTGCGTGCGCTCCAATGGCGCGTACTTGAAACGGGCAATCGAGACTTTCTGTGGGAGCATGGATGAGAGATTTCTGAAATTGAGAAGATCGTGAGTTTTCGGTGATCAGTTTTCAGTAATCAGTGTCAGTAATCAGAAATCTGCTGAACTGAACACTGACTACTGAACACTGAAAACTGATTACCGCTATTTCACCAACATGAGCCTCCTCGTTTGCGAAAACTCCCCCGCCTGCAAACGATAGAAATATACCCCACTGGAAAATGGGCTGGCATCCAATACGACCTCGTGCTTGCCAGCCGGTAGCCTTCCCTCCACCAACGTCGCGACTTCTCTGCCGGAGGCATCGAAGATCTTCAGCGTCACTTCCGAAGGCTTGGGGAGCGCAAAAGCAATCGTCGTGCTCGGGTTGACGAAGGTTCCGCTTGGGGAGAAGGGGTTCGGATAGTTTTGTTCAAGCTCGTAGGACGTTGGCAGTTGGCTTTCTTCCTGCGTTTTTTCTTCAACTGCGGTTTTGAGTCCGCTAATTGAGGGATGCACCAGAAAGCCGCTGACCACCTGCGTGCTGGCGTTCTGTGTCGTGCCGACAAATGACTGGCCAATGGCCGCGCAGATTCGTGTATTGGCAGAGCTTGGCGTACTGAAACCTAAATTGAATGAGGACCATTCGATTTTGCTGACTTGCGCCAATCCTTCACTGCAATAAATCAAGCCGGCGAGGAAGAGCATTCTAAGAAATGCGTTTGTTGTATTCATGGTTAAGCTCCTCGTGGTTTCCTTATACAATTTTCCAGGTTCCTTTTGAATTTGTCTTTCAGGTTCGATCAGAAATTGAACGTTTTCGGACTGCCATTATCACCCCCGACCCACGCACCGGCGTGCACGGCTTTCCGGCCCGTGGTCGCGCTGATCACAATAATATCATCGATGGCGATGTCGTCGCCGCCCTGCACGCCAATTGTGATCGCTTGCAATGCGCCGACATCTGCTGCTGTAATCCAAAACGTCTCTGCGCCGGCGCGCTCAAAATAGACTTGGGGATTTTCAAGTAGGTGGTCTCCGGTCGAACCTTTGGCGCCATGCAATCTCACGTAAACCGGATCATTCGTGCCCGCATCATTCACATCGAGCAAGCTCAAGATAATTGTGTAAGCAACTTGTTGTCCTCCAATTGTCACAGGCCCCAGTGGAGTACGGAATTCTGCTGGCGTGGATAGAGTGACTTTCTCGTCGTAGTTTCCTGTATGGAGAGCGATAATTTGTGCGGTGGGATCGCCATTTCGCGTCCAGCTGGCGTTGATCGCATGCCCGATGGTTTGAAATGGCTCAAAAGCAGTACCCCACTGCCATCCTGTATATGACGAATTTACAACGGATGGCAGTGGCGAATGCACCAGTACGTTTGACCAAGGCTCTTTATAGCCTCCGTCAAAAAAAAGCCGACTGGCCTCAGACTTCAGCGCACGACCCATGTCGGAAGGATTATGGATTCGGTTAGAAGCAGGAAGCGGCACATCCCCAATAAAGAAGTAAGTCGACGCGGGATCCTGAATATCTTTGCCGCTATTATTGTCATGGAGAGAAATGATGAATTTCCCCGCCAGTTCCTTGGCAGAAGGCCAAGTCGAGTGATATTCACTTTCAAATTTGGCTTTGGTGATCCAATTCTCGATTCCTATCGTCGCCAGCAATTCATTGGTCAAGGTTTGCTGCCAATTGCCCCATCTTTCGACGGGTGCCCAAGTCCGGCAGCAGATAACACAAGTAGAATCACCACACGAGTTTTGTGTTTTTGCTTCAATCATTAATAATATCGGGTGATGTTGGAGCGCATTGGCAGTTTTAGTATTGCTCACCCAATCTCTGAGCAACCTTAAACCAAATTTAGGCTCCGGCCCGTCATGGCCAACGATGAGTTGGGAAGGATCGTCAATGATGCCAAAGTCCAGCTCGATTTCCCAGACATTGTAATCGTCAATCAGCTCTTTTGGTGCATGGTCGAGCCAATAAGCATTGTGTGCCGCCTTGAATTGTATCTTGTTCAAAGGCGAGTTCAGAACCTCCGCAGGATACGCCATGTTATTCTGCGCATATGATGCGTTCAGCAGCAAAATATAGCTGCCGATCAGTGACATAAAAAGATTACGCATATTTTCTTCTCATTGTAAGTTTACCAACACCAAGACCAACCCTTCACTCTCTTCAAGCGATGACATAGCTTTTCCAATCACCGCGCCGTGCGAACGCGTAATGTCCATCGCCTTCATCGCATATCCCGGAGTATCCGATGTTGTCAACAAATCCCCCGGCTTGATGGGGCCGTTGGCGGTTGTTGCCAAAGCATACACGCGACCGCAGAGCGCAACGTTCTGCCCGCCTTCCAGCATGCCTTCTTGCGTCAGCGTTAAACCTGGATTGATGCCGCCCGCGCCGCTGACCACGCCGGCCACGCGTTTGTCGTAAGCTTGATGGCTCAATTTCAACCGGCCAGTCCCGCCTGTGGCGGGATCATCATCAATGATCACTAACGCGCCTTTGGGAATGGGTTGACTCTCGGAAATCTCAAATGGCTCTGCGAGATCGGAGCCGCCGGTGATTTCGAGAACTTGGGTTTTGGTGCGGCCGGCAACTTCAAGCTTTGTGGTTGGGGCTGTTGTGCCAACGCCAACATTTCCATTAAGCCGATAAATATTCGCACCACTATGCCTCCACGTCGTATCCGCCAGCGAAGCCACCGAAACACTCGCCGTATCCGCGCGCAACGAGCTGAAGCTGTAACCCACACTCGTCAGCGCAATGCGCGGAGAGAGTTCCGGCTCATTGCCAACTTGAATGCTCAGCCAATATGGTTTATCAAATTTGACGGCAGCGCCGAATGTAGTTTGCTCGCCCAACATGGTTGAAAAGAGGCCGTTTTTCACAGGCAAACTCCTTGATTCAGACCAAATCGCCGTGCCGCCGGTGGGCGAGGTGTAAAACCGAAATGTGAAGGTGTAATTGCCATCCGGTCTCGGCTTGCCGGCGTTATCCGTGAGCACGCCCTGGTAGGAAAGCGTGCGGGGAATTTGGGCGTGGGAAATGAATGGGAAAGCGAATGCGAGCAGGGCCGCGAGAAAAACAAAGCGCGTCTTCATGGTGTCCTCCTGTAAGTGGATGCGCCAAGACAATTAATGACAACAAACGGGATCAGAAGCTTATCATGCCGAATATCATCATTTCGAAATGTTATAAACGCTGGTCGCGCTCCAGCTCACAGCCGGTCCACCGACGAGTTAAAGCTGCAAACAATCTATTTGTGGTGGGATAATAATAAAAAGCTCATCACTCTTAAATGCAGGTTTGCGAATTTAAATGATCCCACGTTAAAAAGCAAGCAAAAAAAAGCCACTATTTATTGTCAACCGCTATATTCGTAACCTCGCCATTGAAGTAATATCCTGAGCCGCCGCAATACTGACAATCTTTATGATTTTTTCATTTTCTCCCATCTACCGGCATTGGCCTCATTTTGTGGAGAGACGAGCAAAAAAATTATCCAGCTTCATAAGGTTGCTTGGAATACTTCTTGACTTCTCGCGACAATATTTGTATTTTGTAGCTGCATATCAAGCATGGAGAATCAAAATGAATTTTCGAGAAATTTTAGCCGATATTCATGCGCTCGAAGACGAGTTGCTCAAGTTCGAGCGCAAATACGGCCTGCGCTCGGAAACCTTCTACGCTGCTTATATGAGCGGTGAAGAGCCGGAGGATGAAAACTGGGTGTTTGATTTCGGCGAATGGGCCAGTGTTTATCGAACATGGCTCACCCGCCAGGCCGAGTACCGCAACGAAATACAAAGGCTGCAACCACAAGCGCCAAGCATCACCGGGTTGGTTCGAGTTGCCGCATGAACAATCCATTGCGCACAATCGAAGATTATGAACTGTTCTTGTACACGCGCAGAGAACAGTTTACGTCCGTGCGCCGTTCGACAGTAACCCTGGTGCGGATGGGCGCTTCGCTCGCGCGCGTGTCAGGCGAATTGCACTTTGATCAAGACCTCCGATTGATGGTCCGTGAGCGGGTTTTGTATCATCGTTTGCCTGCTATTATTGATTGGCACGGCTACGAAGTTTGGCGAGGCACCGAGAAGTTGTACTGGTATGACTCTCAACCCCATCCCAATGATCCGGCCTTGCAAAGCACACATCCTCATCATAAGCACATCCCTCCAAATATCAAACACAATCGTATTCCCGCACCGGAAATGAGTTTTGTCAAGCCTAATCTATCTGCGCTCATCCGCGAGATGGAGGCCATTATCACAAAAAATGGATCGGAGTCAGAACCAAATTGACTTCGGTAAAATTTATTTAAAAACCTACAGAAGAAGGAGGCTGTCGTGAATTTATCCGCCCGTTTCACCCGTCGTTCTACCCTCGAGCTCAGTGTCGTCAGCGGGCTTTTCTTCATTCTCTCATCGAGCTTCGCACTCGCCCAATCGCTCGACGAGAATTATACGGCCAAAATCAAAGAGTACACCACGGAGCCGTATTTTCTCACCGAACTGGTGGATCACCTTCCGGCTTCCACAACCGTTCCGACGCCGGAAAAAATTTTGGGGTACGTCATTGGCACACCGGAGAAATTGACCTACACCAAAGATATTTACCGCTACTTGCGCGAGCTGGAGAAAGCCTCGCCACGTGTTAAAATTTTTTCAATGGGCCAGTCCGAAGAAGGCCGCGAGATGCTGCTCGTTGTCATTGCGGATGAAAGGACGATTCAGCAGCTCGAGCAATATAAAGAGATGACGGCCAAGCTGGCGGATCCGCGCAAAATTTCGGATGAGCAAGCCAGGCCGCTTTTCAGCGAAGGCAAGCCGATGTATTGGGCTACTGGCAGCATTCACTCTCCAGAAACCGGTTCGCCGGAGATGTTGATGGAGTTGGCGTATCGCCTCGTCGTCGAAGAGACGCCCGCCATCAAAAATATTCGTGACAATATCATCGTTATGTTCACGCCGGTGGTGGAGACCGATGGCCGCGACCGGATGGTGGACATTTACAATTATCGCAAAGCCTATCCGAAAGCCAATGCGCCGAGCCTGCTCTATTGGGGCAAATACGTCGCGCACGACAACAACCGCGACGGCATGGCGCTGTCGTTGGCACTCTCACGCAACATCATGAAGACCTTTCTCGATTGGCATCCGACCATCTTGCACGACTTGCACGAGTCGGTGCCCTATCTTTATACCTCCACCGGCACCGGTCCATACAACGCATGGATCGATCCCATCCTCGTCGACGAATGGCAAATGCTGGCGCATTGGGAAGTCACCGAGATGACCAAGCGCAACGTGCCCGGTGTGTGGACGCACGGCTTTTACGACGGCTGGGCGTGCAATTACATGTTCTACGCGGCGAACGGCCACAATGCCATCGGACGTTTTTATGAAACCTTTGGCAACGGCGGCGCCGACACGCGCGAGCGCAAGTTACAGCCGGCGCAAACGAATCGCGTGTGGTATCGCCCCAACCCGCCGCTGCCAAAAGTGAAATGGTCGCTGCGCAACAACGTCAATCTCCAACAAAGCGGTTTGCTGCTGGCGATGACTTTTCTCGCCAACAACAAAGCGCGCTTTCTGGAAAATTTTTATTTGAAGAGCAAGCGTTCAGTGGCGAAAGCGACAACTGAAGGCCCGGCGGCGTGGGTTGTTCCGGCGGATGATCCGCGTCCGGTGGAGTGCGCCGACATGATCAACCTGCTGCGCTTGCAAGGCGCAGAAGTGCATCGCGCCGACAGCAGTATCACCGTCAAAGAAGGAAAATTTCCGGCCGGCAGTTACGTCATTCGCATGGATCAACCCTACAGCCGCATGGTCGATATGCTGCTCGACAAGCAATATTACAACACCGACGATCCCCGGCCGTATGACGACACCGGCTGGACATTCGGCCCATTGCGCAACATTCGCACCATGCGCGTCACCGACCGCGCCATTCTCGACAAAGCGATGACGCTGTTGGCGAGCGATGCGAAAATCGTTGGCAAAGTCGTTGCGCTTTCATCTGCGAAGCCGGCAGCGTATCTCATCAATCACAACACCGACAACTCGCTGATGACGTTACGCTTCCGCCTTAAAGATGTAAAAATGCAAGCTGCGGAAAAAAGTTTTAATGTTGGAGATTTGAAATTTGCCGCCGGCACATTTATTATTCCTTTGCAAAATGCGCCGAAAGATTTGGCACAACGCCTCAATCAAACGACTTCGGACCTCGGACTAATCGCTTATGCCATCGATAAATTGCCGGACGTGAAGACTCATGACCTTGCCGTGCCGCGCATTGCGATTTTGCACACCTGGCAGAACACACAGAACGAAGGCTGGTTCCGCATCGCGTTCGATCGTTTGCAAATTCCGTATGCCTACATTTCCGATCACACCGTTCGCGACACGCCGAATCTCCGCGCCAAATATGACGTGATCATTTTTCCGCCTTTGGGAGGCACCGCGCAACGCATTGTGAATGGACTACCGATGCGCGGCGAGCCGATTCCATGGAAGAAAACGGCGTTGACCCCCAATCTCGGCATTGATGAAACCGACGACATGCGCGGCGGCATGGGCTTGCAGGGGCTCACGCATTTGCGGAAATTTTTGGAAGACGGCGGCGTGTTCATTCCCATCACCAGCATTTGCAATATTCCGATTCAATACGGCTTGACCGAAGGCGTCGTGTCGGTCGAGCCTCGGCAACTGCAAGCACGCGGCAGCATCTATCAAGCCTATTTTAACGACGACATGAGTCCGATCCGTTACGGCTACGGCGATAGCCTCGCGGTGTATTTCAACCAATCGCCGATTTTGCAAATCAGTCGCGGCGTTGGCGGCCCTGGCGGCGATGAACCGCCGGCGCGTCCCACCGGTCGCGGCGGCAAAGATGAGCATGACATTCCGCAAGGCCGGCCGGTTGCGGAACCGCTGCCGCCGGAGAAAACCCCGCCCGGCGAGGAAGCACCGCTCACCGACGATCAGCGTGAAATTATGCGTAATTTGGTGCTGCCGGATTCGCTGATGCCGCGCGCGATTTTGCGTTTCTCCAAAGCCGAAAAAAATCTGCTCGTCAGTGGCATGCTGAAAAACGGCAGTGAAATCATCAACCGTCCGGTGGTGATCGACGCGCCAGTTGGTAAGGGCCACGTGGTCTTCTTCGCCAGCAATCCGATGTGGCGTCAGGAAACGCAGGGAGAATTTTTTCTGCTGTTCAATACGTGCTTGAACTACAACAATCTTCACGTTGGCCGGCCGGGAAAGAAAGTGGAAGAGAAGAAGGCGCCGGAGCCGACGAGTGAGGGAGGCGAGTAATAAAAAAAGCGTGGCGCACCGAGCCGAGGGAATGGCCCGATGCGCCACAGGTCACGCGAGAGGTTTTTCAGATTCTGACCAAATACTGAAACTCCATGAAAAACTGCCGAGAGCTTGGGTCAAGCCATGCGGTTCGGCTCCAAATCGAAATATTCGTGCGTTGAGAAGATTGCCGAGCCATTGGGATGATTCAACACTGAATGTGCAAATTCAGGTTGGATGATCGGGCGCGGCCTGGGTTTGATCACCAGGCCGCGTCTCCGCAAAGTTGGCTATGTGTGTATCGTCAACCCGGCCCACGTCATGCGGTTGGGTCGATGATGTGGTTCGTCTATAAGATGCCGGCAGAACCAAAATAGTTTAAAATGTATTTTCAAAAACAGCAAAAAAGGTATTAGCGTGTTTGGCTCTTTTCACGGTTTACTTTTCTTGCAGCTTCTTCAACATCTCCACACCGTTGCTGTTGTCGGGATTCAACTCAAGCGAGCTTTGGTAGTTTTTGATGGCCAGATCTTTATCGCCGTTAACCTTATAAGCTTCGCCGAGACTGTCATAAACGTTGAATGACTGTGGATAGTCTTCAACATT
The DNA here is from genome assembly GCA_050732275.1 of bacterium. Classification (GTDB taxonomy): domain Bacteria; phylum Zhuqueibacterota; class Zhuqueibacteria; order Zhuqueibacterales; family Zhuqueibacteraceae; genus Zhuqueibacter. Next base: position 386 of record JBOHQZ010000152.1, on the reverse strand, counting down.
CAATTTGAAAACTGCAATCGCGTCTTGAACGCGGCGTGCTCCATAAAGCAGATCATAGCCGAGCCGATTTATTTGAGCTTCGGTGAGAACCGCGTCGCCGCTTCGGCCTTGGCGATACTGACGATATTCGCGCAGTGCTACCTCTGCGCCCTGGGCGATAATATTTTTGAGCAGCGTTTTCGCCGGTGAATTATATGGCTCGTAGTGCAGCCAATCGAGTGCAGGGTGAGTTCCGCCAACGGCGTCATTGATAATCTCGTGAATGATCGACAGACCGTTGGCACTATTCGTGAAAACCGCCACGGCCATTTTCTGTTTCTCGAATGCGACAATATAGGCTTTGCTGTTGCCGTTGTCGCCCCAGTGCCAGAACGAAATGCCTTCAT
>JBOHQZ010000151.1:0-10364 GCA_050732275.1 bacterium | reverse complement strand
GTCCACACTTATGCCTAAGCTGCAATAACCCTGCGCATCCGGCGGCGAGACTTGGATGAGCGCGAGATCGACTGGCAACTGACCGCGTTCGAATAAATTCGGCAACTCGGAAAGAAAAATGGGCGTATAATCCGCCTCGCCCATTGTGACCGCTTCCCGAACATTTGATCCGATGAAAAAAGCATTGTGCCGAAAATTGTTGCGATATTTGGGATCGACATAGTCGGAACGACCGGCGGTTAAAAGATGGAAAATTTCGGCATCAGCAAAATAATGGGCATTCTCGACGAGCTGCCGAACCAGTTCTTGCGGTTCGGCGCAGCCGGAGCCGATGAAGATGCGGCTGTTGCGCGGAACGTGAGGTAAAATTTCCGACGATGAAGCGATGGTTTTGGAAGTAGACATCATGACTGTTCAATTTCTTTTTTAATATTTTCCGTTTACGGCATCGCCAGATAACCATGTTGCGCATACCAGCTTGCATCTCTTTCAAACAGCCGCTCGCAGTCCGCACAATCAAAGTAAAAAATTTCACCTTCGTGTGTCGCCTGCAAATCATCGGCTTGTGCTTTAGAAATCTTCAAGAGCGCTCCACACACGGGGCAAACGCCGTCGGGATTTTTGAGATTCGGATCGGTGTTGGTTTTAGCATGGAGATGCGCGACATATTTTGCCAGCGCTTTGATTTCATTCTGGGTCAAATCCAGCGGCGGCATGTTGCTAAGCTCGATGAATTTGAGATGCGCTTTGACAAAGGTCGTATCGTTGGCCAAAAATGCCGAGGTCAAGTCCGGCGCTTGCATCTCCGGCTTTGTCGTGCTCGCAGCGGTTGTATGACACTTGCCGCATTCTTTTTCGGCAAAGATTTTTTCGCCGAGCGTAATTTCCTCTTGCCGCGCGCTGGAAACAGATGCGGACTTTTTCTGGCAAGTAAAACCCAAGATGGCCACACTGATTACAGCCGCCAGCCATATAAGCTGATATTTTTTCATATTATCTCCTTTCCGATGTTATTTTAATTTATTTTTCGAGCAACAAATTTTTCGACAAGTTAAATTTTTAGATCATATTACTTTGTGTGTCAACAGACGGAGCCGTCGGTGTTACGAGATGCGCCAACGCCCTTTGGGAAGCTTCGAGAATGGCGTTCCGCTTCACCGGCTTGTTGAGATATTCAAACGCGCCGGCGGCTATTGCTTCACCTCGGCTGGCGGCTTCACCATACGCCGTGACAATGATGACTTCGGTGTCAGGTGTATTGGTTTTGATCTCGCGCAGCAATTCCAGGCCGGATTTGCCGGGGATTTTTAAATCCAGCACCACCAAATCATAATGGTTTTTGCCGAGCAACGCCTCGGCTTGATTGCCATCGGCGGCGACATTAACCTGAAAGCCGGCCTTTTCAAAAATTTTGATCAGTGACCGCCGGAATTCGCGATCATCATCTACCGCCAGAATCCGTGGCGCGTCCGGAACAGACATTCACGCATCTCCTATTTTCATTTCTCACTATTTCAAAAAGCATACCCGCGATTTCTATAGAATAAAAAAGCCGTTTGCGCACGCACAAACGGCTGTAAAAAATCGACTAACGTTCTTGAGCTTTGCAGGAGAATTATAAGCTCACACGCGTTTTTTTCTTAATGTCGGTAAAATCAACGTTGGCATTTCTTAATTTTGCAAAATAAGGTTGAATCATTCTTTGCTCGCAATTCCCAACTCCGCCATCTTGCGATAGAGCGAGGACAGGCTCATGCCCAGCAGGGTCGCGGCTTTGTTTTTGTCATGGTCCGCCGCTTCCAACGCCTTCAGAATCGTGTCGCGCTCGAATTTTCTGACCGAGCCTTTTAATCCGCTTTGCATATCATCCGGAAAGGCTTTCTGCGAAAACGCCGGCGGAAAATGCTCCAGCCGCAGCGTATTGCCGTCACACATTATCATGGCGCGTTCGATGGCGTTTTCCAATTCGCGCACGTTGCCTTTCCATTCGTAGTTTTTAAAAGCCTGCAAAACGTCCTCATCCATGTTGTTAATTCTTTTGCTCAATTGCGCATTATAGACTTTCAGAAAATGATTCACCAGCTCCAGAATATCTTCGGCTCTTTCTCGCAACGGCGGAATGAGAATGTCGATCACGTTCAAACGACAATACAAATCTTCACGAAAATATCCCCTTGCCACTTCCTCGGTGAGGTTTTTATTGGTCGCGGCGACGATGCGAACGTCGACGATTTCGGGCTGCGTGCCGCCAACCGGCATGCTTTCTTTTTGCTCGAGGGCCCGTAATAGCTTGACTTGCAAGTTTAATGGAATGCTAACAACTTCATCGAGAAAAATGGTTCCACCCGCCGCGACTTTAAACAAACCTATCTTGTCGCGCGCCGGTAAAGGCCCCTTTCATGTAGCCAAACAACTCGCTCTCAACCAAATTTTCCGGAATGGCAGCGCAGTTCACCGGAATGAATTTATTATTGGCGCGCGGACTTTTGCGGTGAATCGCTCGTGCCACCAGCTCTTTTCCCGTGCCGCTTTCGCCGGTAATCAAAACCGTCGAAACCAGCGGCGCCACGCGATCGATGATTTCCAGAACTTTTGTAAAGGCCGGACTGTTGCCCACGAGTTCTTCCAAGGGAGCACCCTTGCTCAATTGCGCGCGAAGATATTTGTTCTCCTGCGACAAATTTTGCCGCTCGATCGCCCGTTCGACCGCGCTGAGAATGATCGCCTTTTTCGGCGGCTTGGTAATAAAATCATACGCCCCTTCTCGCATCGCTTCGACCGCCGTCTCAATGGTGCCGTAACCGGTGAGGAGAATCACCTCGATGTCCGGAAAATTTTTCTTGATGTTCTTCAACAAACCCACCCCGTCGCCATCGGGCATCTTGAGATCGCTCAAGACGATGTCGACCTTTTCCTTGGGCAATCGTGACCACGCTTCATTTCCCGAGCTGGCGCTCAAGGTGAGGTATCCGGCCTTGCTCAAAACTTTTTCCAGCGATTCGCGAACGCTGGCTTCGTCGTCACCGATTAAGATGGATTTGGCTGGTATGCTCTCTCACTCCGTTTTGTCCAAAGGCAGAGCGATGGAAAACGTCGTTCCTTCCCCGACCCGGCTCTGGCAGGAAATTTGTCCATTATGTTCATCGATAATTTGCTGCACGATCGCTAAACCGAGACCCGTGCCAAAATCTTTGGTGGTAAAAAACGGATCGAAGATTTTTTGCAGCTCATGATCAGAAATGCCGATTCCCGTATCCTCGATATGAATGAGCGCTTTTTGGTCTTTTTTTTCAAGCCATATTTTTAGCTTCCCACCTTTGGGCATGGCGTCAATGGCGTTGCGAATAATATTCAAAAGCGCGCGGCGAATTTGAACGCGGTCGAAACGAATTTCTAACCGCGCCTTTTGAACAGGACATTCGATTTCAATTTTTTTCTTCGCCAGCCCGTGGCGCAATAATTCCACGATCTCTTCAATAACCTCGTTCACATTGCCATGGACAAGCTGTGATTCCGGCAGCCGCGAAAACTGTAAATATTCCTCAGTCAAAGCAGTCACCCGATCGATTTCCGCGATGATGGATTTCAACAAAGTTTTAGCCTCGGCGGTATTGACACCATCGTAGCTGCCAACCTCGTCTTCCAGTAACTCGGCATTCAGGCTAATGGAAGAAAGCGGATTTCTGATCTCATGAGCGACCTTCGCCGCCATTTTGCCGATGGTCGCCAAGCGTTCCGCCTGCAGAATCTGCTTCTCCAAATTTTTTTGTTCGGTAAGATCGCGCACGATACCGGTGAACAACCGGCGTTCTCCCAGCCGGACTTCACTCACAGACAGGTGCATTGGAAAAGTGTTGCCGTCTTGGCGTTGCCCAGTGACTTCACGACCGATGCCAATGATCTTTTTCACGCCCGTTTTCACATAACTCGTGATATAGCTGTCGTGTGCTTCAATGTAGAGCGGGGCATGAGCATTTTGACATTCCGTCCGATCAGCTGACTGGCCGAATAACCAAAGATGCGCTCAGCAGCGGGATTGAAGGACTCGACGATTCCCCTTTCATCGATGGTGATGATGCCGTCCACGGCAGTTTCCAAAATGCCGCGGAGTCTGGCTTCACTTTCCCGCAACATGTCTTTTGATAAATTTTGTTTCGTCATGGCGCTGGGAATATGGGCGATTTAAAAATTATTTATCTCAGTTCAATTTTTCTAACGCAGCAACCTCAATCGCCCGCATCAAGGCATCATGTAAGTTGGCTCGAAATGAAAGGAGCTTTTGATTATTCCGCGTCGGATGCACGCGGTTCGAGAGCAGAATGACAAACATGTTTTTTTCGGGATCAGTCCAAACCGAAGTGCCGGTAAAACCCGTGTGACCGAACGCGCGCTGACTCATCAAATGGCCGGCGGAGTTTTTGCCGTCCGCCGTATCCCAACCGAGAGCACGGCTGCTGCCGGCAACGATATTTTGCCGCGCTGTAAATAAGGCTATGGTTTCCGATTTCAAAAGTCGTCCACCTTCGTAAGCCCCGCCATTTAGCAGCATATTCAAAAATGTCGCCAAATCTCTCGCCGTGGAAAACAACCCCGCATGGCCGGAAACGCCACCCAGCGCGAAAGCATTCTCATCATGAACCTGACCGTGAATCATGCGGCCGCGCCACGAATCAAATTCCGTTGGCACAATACGTGGAAGAAGTTCTTGCGGCGGATTGTAGAAAGTCTCGTTCATTTTCAGCGGCGTGAAAATCTGCTCGCGGCAAAATACATCGAGTGGCTGGCCCGAAAGTTTTTCGACGATTTTTCCCAGCAAAATAATGCCCAGATCGGAATACACCGTTTTGCTGCCAAGCGGATTTTCGAGCGGCTCATTGAGAATGACTTTGATAATTTCACCGGGAGCATGATGATCGAGAAAATAACGGCGATAGGCAGTAAGACCGGAGCTGTGGGTAAGCAGATGCCGGATGGTCACTTTCTCTTTATTAGCGCCGACAAATTCCGGCAGATATTTTTGTACCGGCGCGTCGAGGTCGAGCAATCCGCGTTCATAAAGCAGCATGCACGCCGTCGTCGTGGCAACGCATTTAGTCACCGAAGCCATATCGAAAAAGGCGTCCAACGGCATGGGGCGATCGAATTCTTTATAGCCCATTTTGCCGAAGGCTTCATCCATTACGATGAGGCCGTTGCGAGCTACCAACAACACTGCGCCGGGAAAGACGGAATCCCGCACGGCGTTTTGCATCACCAGGCGGACGGAATCCAATTTGGCTAGGCTTAATTTCGCTTCTTCCGGAAAACCGCTAAGCAAACGCAGGTTCGACATTGTCATCGGCGTGATGGGCTGCACATTTTTCCCTGCCAGCTTTATTCCCGCGCCCCGCTCAAAATAGCCGGGAATCGAAATCGGCAATTTCCCAGAAATTTCCGTTGCGCCTACTAACGCCCGCGCCGCTGCGATCTCCAAAATATTGTTGCCGCCAAAAGTCGCCAAATAAGCAGCGGCGTTTTGCACTTGCGGATAGATGTAAGGATTGCCAAAACTCACCACGGCCGCCGGAACGCCGGTGGCGAACAATGAATCGGCCAGTGGCTGCAAGCTTTCCGGCAAACCGGCGTGACCTTTCCAAGCTCGTAGCGGCGTGTAAGTTGGCCAAATTTGCTGACGCGCACCGCGGATGCGCTGCAAAATTTTGTCAAACTGCTCGCTGCTCGATTCGGGCGTGAGAATAAAATTTTCCCAATTAGTCAGATGCCGCGCCAGCTCGCGAACAAATGGGCTTGCCGTGCGCATTTGAGATTCATCCCACCATTCGATCACAACCACGCGACCGGTATCAGCAGGGGAGAGGGGTAGAATCGTGCGATCATTTTTTAGCAGCGTGATGGCTTGCGTTGCCGCATTTTCGGCAGCTTGTTTGGCAACAGAAGTCGCGAGGTGAGTCGCCAGCGAATCCAAATTCACCAACCGTTCTTGTTGCAGTCCGATTTTGGCTTTGCTGCGGAGAATGCGCCGCACGGATTGATCGATTTGCGTCAGCGGAATTTCCCCCGAGCGCACGCGCTTCTCCAACTCGGCGATCATTTCCGGAACGTTTTCTTGCACGAGAATGACATCGACGCCGGCTTTGACGGCTTGCACGGTGGCAAAGGCATCGGTGTAATTGTGCGTCATCGCCCACATGCGCATCGAGTCGGTGATCAACACGCCATCGAAGTTGAGCCGTTGGCGCAACAAACCGGTCATGATCTCCGGCGAGATGGTGGCCGCGTCATACGGATTCATGGCGACGCCGCGCACGTTGAGATGCGCCGTCATGACGAAGTCCACGCCGCTGGCAATGGCGCGACGAAACGGCATGAGTTCCACCTGCTCCAGTCGCGCGCTGTCGGCTGGCACGTAAGCCAGCTCGATATGAGAATCTTCCGCCGTATCGCCGTGGCCGGGGAAATGTTTGGCCGTGGTGAGCAATCCGCCATCGTGACATCCGCGAATGAACGCCTCGGTGAAACGCGCCACCGTCTCCGGCTCTTCGCCGAACGAGCGCACGTTGATGATGGGATTCAGCGGATTGTTATTGACATCCGCAACCGGCGCGAAGGTGAGATGAATGCCGATACTGCGTGCTTCACGAGCGGTGTGCAGGCCCATCTGATAAGCCATTTGCGGATCGCCGGTCGCGCCAATGGCCATGTTTGGCGGAAAATCCGTGCCGCCAAAACGCGCCACGCCACGCTCTAGATCAGCGGTGAAAATGAGCGGAATTTTTGCCAGTTTTTGCAGGCGATTCGTCATGTACGCCGTAGCATACGGCTCACCGCGCCAAAGATGAATGCCACCGATATGATGCGTTCTGACGAGCATCTCGAGCTTTTGCCAGGCCGGATCGTCGGCGGTTTTGAAATTGGTGTCGAGATGATAAACAAACATCTGTCCGAGCTTTTCGCGCAGCGTCATTTGCGCCAACGTTTTTTCGACCCATTTTTTGGCAGGTTGGGAATTGACTGGTGCATTCATACGATTTTGGGTTGCCGTGTTGCAACCAATAAAAACGCAGAAAAACGAAATAATGTATTTCGACATTCTCTTCACCGTAATTGTCATTTACAAACACCGATTTCGTTTTATTGCCATAATTTTTTTTGAATCGGCTTTAGCCGATTTCCGCTTTTGAGCCTGAGAATTTATTCTCAGGCTCACTCACTCCCACTTGCTCAAATAAAAACTCTGTGGATCAGCCACTTCTTCATAGCCCTCCAACGTCATACGCAAATCGCTATGAAAAACCTGAAACCCCGCGGCGATAAGCTCGGCATAAGCGCGCTTGTAGCGCGTCGGCGTGCGGAAGCTGACGGTGTCCAATTTTTCGCGGCTTGCCCAGGCAAAAAGATGCGGCAGGATTTCCGCGATCGACAACGCCGGTTCCATCAGCGTCAAGACCACCTTCATAAATCGCGGCGTTTCGTCTTCCGAATAGGTTTTCGTATGGACGACGAAACACGCCAGTAAATCCCGGCCGCGGCGCACGCACAGCGTATCGCCATATTGAAATTGGCGCGTTAATTCCATTTCCGGCCGAGCTGACAAATGTGGATCGAGCCGGCGTGCCAAAGCGTCTGCGGCGGAACCGAGAGCAGCTCTTTCGGCCGGGTCGGCATCACCGTAATAAATAACTTCATAATCAGCCGGCAGCGGTTCTTCGGGGAGACTAGGAACGGCGAGAATCAAATCCACGGTTAGGTTTTGCGGCAGGAAGCCCAGCTTCGTATAAAAACCGATATTGCGATAGCTGCGTGGCACCGTCTCCAAGCCAATCACTCGTGCGCCGGCCTGCTTCAAAATCTCGAGAACTCGCACCATCAACTGCTGGCCGAGTTTTTTATCTTGATGCGCCGGAATCACGCTCACCGGCCCGATCCATGCCACTTCACCCCAGAGACGTGAAAAGGTGTAGCCGACAAGCCCGGTGCTATTTTCCATGACGAGACAACCCGTGGGAAAGGAGGTGAGGTACATTTCCAAAAACGAAAGGTGACAAAGCGGCACGTGCGTATTTTTGAGGCCGTCGTTGATGCGCGCTGCCGTAAAAGCTTTGGAGAGAATGCGATTCACCGCGGGCAAATCTTCCCGGCGCATCGGGCGCAGTTGATAATCAGCCATAAAACCGTTATGATTAATCTTCTTCGTACTCGTTCTCATACTCTTACTTGATTTAGCAGTTTTTACAAGACGAGCATGAGTATGAGAAGGCGTGCAAGTTTGAGTTTGAGCACTTACCCACAGCTCGCGCGCGCTTCTGCTTCGTCGGCGAAATACGGAATATATTTCAGCAATCCCACCATCTCGAAAATTTTCTGAAAATGCGGGGAGAGGCCAAAGGCGCGCAACGTCACATTCTGGTTTTGCGAGCGCGTCAGCAGCGTGATCAAAATGGACATGCCGGCCGAATTGACATAGCTCACACTGCTGAAATTGAGCACGACGCATTTGACCTTTTGCGCCACCGCTTTCTCGTACGCCACCAATAATTTTTTTTCGGCCAGGCTGGTTACATCGCCGGCAAGATCGACGATGGCCAGCTTGTCTTCGAGACGGAGATTGACTTGAATTTCTTCCACGAATCTTCCTCCACGCACTCTGGCGAAGTCGGACTTGGTCTCGAAGATTTTTCAAGTTTAGAAAAATTCTCTGACCAAGTCCAACTTCATTTTTTCATTGTTAAAGTAGTTACATGCCCCAACTTCGGCATGGTTTTAAACTCGACGTGATCGACGAGATGCTCGATCAGGAACAAGCCCCAGCCACGTGAATTTTCCTCACCGCGAATTTTTTTCTCGATTTGCGGCACGGCGTGCGAGTTGCTCTCCAATCCGGCACCGTTGTCGAACACCTGCACGAGCAAGGTTTGCTCGTGGGGACGCAAGAGCACGTCCACGCGATTAGCGGCGTTCAGCTTGTTGCCGTGCTCGATGGCGTTAATGCAGGTTTCGGAAACCGCGGTGCGCAAATCTTCGACCCGAGAAGAGGCAAAGCCCATCATCCTCGCCATCGCTGCGGCGGCATCCATGGCGATTCTTTCGTAGCCAAGGGACGAAGGCAGCGAGAGGCGAACTTCCCCCGGAGTTTCGTTGAGCGGCTTGGTTTTGCTTTTTCGGGCCATGCTTGCTCTTATTGCAATCGCATCTGTTTTGTTGCGCGCCCGTTCATCATGTTGGTGCTTGCTTTTGTGCGGCCTAGTTGTTCTCATTCCAATCGCAACACCACGAGAGTGAGGTCGTCAATATGCTCGCGCGTTCCGGTATACTTTTCAGCATCGGCAATCAATCGCCGCGGCAGCTCACCCAGCGGCGCCTGGACATGCATTTGGATGGATTGTTGCAAACGCTCAAAGCCAAACGGTTCGGCCGTGCCGTTCATCATGTCCACGATGCCGTCCGTGTAGAACACCAATAAATCGCCCGGCTGCAGGGCGATTTGCAGTTGCTCGAATTTTACTTGTGATCGAATGCCGAGCGGAAAGCGATCGCCGTTTTCCGATTGCGGCAAAAAGCCCGCTTGGCCGTTGCGATAAAGCATCGGCATGGTTTGCCCGGCATTCGAATAGTATAAAATTTTTCTGGATAAATCAAGAATGCCGCAAAAAACCGCGACAAACATATTGACCTGAATATCGTTTACCAAGCGGCGATTGCTGCGTTCCAAAATTTCGTGGGTGGTTTGGCGTTCTTCCGCGGCAAAGCGAATCGCCGAGAGCGCCCCGGTCATGACCATGGCGCCAGAGACGCCTTTGCCGGAAACATCGCCTACGATGATGCCGAGCCGATCGCCAGTGATGGGCAAAAAATCATAGAAATCTCCGCCGACTTCTGTAGCCGGCAACGAATAGGCCGCAATCTGAATTCCTGGAAATTGCGGCGCGGTTTTGGGCAGCATCTGCGCTTGCATCCGGCGGGCGATCTCGAACTCCTGTGTTATGCGCAGATTCTGCTTGAGCGAGCGGAGCATGAGATTGAACGATTGAGCGAGCTTGCCGATCTCGTCTTTGGTTTCCACCACAATGCTCGCATCTAAATTTCCGGCGGCGACCTCGTGGGTCAACGCCGTCAGTTGGCGCAACGGCCGGAACATTTTGCGGATGGACAAGGTCACTAGAAACATGGCCACAATACCGACGAAAACGATGGCAATGATCGCGCGTTCCTTGACCATATTGGCGCTGAGAAAAACATCGCGCTCGTAAGCGGTGGACAGCAAAATCCACCCCCACGGTTTGTAATACATATAATAACCGATTTTTTTCTCCCCCTGCCGGCCGCGCGCTTCGGTGCCTTGCACAAAATCTTTGTAGCCGGCGTAA